>NZ_PCYR01000044.1:0-6895 GCF_002553805.1 Lactobacillus sp. UMNPBX19 | reverse complement strand
TCAATCCTTAGTCGCTTAATATTAATAAAGTGTCCAATTTTTGTGGGTCACTACAAGGCTGCTTCTTTTGGTGTAATTTCTAAAACTCGCAGATCTTCTTTTGCACCTTCAATATCATCTGCATATATTTCATTTAAATAATCATTTTTTTCAAAAATCTCGTCAATATATTCATGTTCGACATTTTTAATTGTTCCCCGAATCGAAAAGCCACATGAATCCATCGTGCCATCTCCTTTGTACCCATTAATAATCACCTTAGGTTGATGGATCAAATCTTGAAAGAAGGGATTTTGACTAGAGGTAACAATGTAGAGCTTACCATTTTTATTCAAAACTAGATCACAGACTTGAGCAGAAGGTGCACCATGATGTGTCGTAGCAACGTCAACATTGTGGACTTCATTAGTCGCAAATTCTAAAAATTCTTCATTACTAGTTTGATTATTTAAGATACTGACCATATCTATTCCTCGCTTAAATTTATTTTTATTCAAGTTCTATTATAGAATGGATTTGTGATATATCTATATTAGAAGTATTTGATTCGAAGTTTTCTATAATTATATTTACTTGAAAGTATGTTGGCTTGTAAGTATACTCTTAATTTGTAAGTAGATATACAACCTATATTGAAAGAAGGAAGATTGCTGTGGCAGAAGAAAAATATTACGGTGCAAATGCAATTGTTGATAGCTTAATTAATCATGATGTTAAATTTGTCTTTGGAATTCCAGGTGCCAAAATTGATCGAGTATTTGAATTACTTGAACATTCTAAAGATCCACGTACGCCTAAATTTGTATTAACACGGCATGAACAAAATGCGGCCTTTATGGCGGCTGGAGTAGGAAGGATTACGGGAAAACCAGGTGTTGTCCTTACTACTTCAGGTCCGGGTGCATCAAATTTAGCAACTGGCTTAGTAACTGCTACAGCAGAAGGTGATCCGGTACTAGCTATTTCTGGCCAAGTGCAAAGAACTGATCTTTTGCGTTTAACTCACCAAAGTATGAAAAATGCAGCTTTATTTGCTCCGATTACTAAATATAGTGCCGAAGTTCAAGAACCTGAGAATATTTCTGAGGTGATTGCTAACGCATATCAAGAAGCAGAGGCATCTAAGCAAGGGGCAAGCTTTGTTTCTGTTCCGCAGGACGTAACTGATGCAGAAGTAAAAACGAGCGTGATTGCGCCACTTGAGCCCCCGAAGCTAGGCCCAGCTAGTCCAATTGAATCAACTTTGCTTTCACAGCGGATTAAAGCCGCAAAGCTTCCTGTACTTTTGTTAGGAATGCGGGCATCTGATCCAGAAACTACCAGAGCTATCAGACGTTTAATTGCGGAAACTCATCTACCTGTAGTTGAAACTTTTCAAGGTGCTGGAATTATACCACGTGAATTAGAGGATGATTTCTTCGGTCGTGTAGGTTTGTTTAGAAACCAACCAGGGGATCAATTGCTTAAAAAGAGTGATCTGATTATTGCAATTGGTTATGATCCAATCGAATATGAACCTCGAAACTGGAATTCTGATCGAAGCGCAAATATCGTTGTAATTGATTCTATGCGGGCAGAAATTGATAAAAATTATCAGCCTGAGCGAGAATTGGTTGGAGATATTTCTCAAACTTTAGACTTTCTTTTACCATATATGAAGGGCTATTCAATGCCGAATGAATCTAAAGAGTATCTTGATTCATTACGTAAAACCCTGCAAAAACGTGATACTCCACCTGCTGTTACTAAGGATCAAGTGAAGAGTCATCCCTTGAGTATTATTCAGGCCCTACAAGACCGAGTTACTGATGACATGACGGTAACAGTGGATGTTGGTAGTTTTTACATCTGGATGGCACGGCACTTTAGAAGTTATGAACCACGGCATTTGCTCTTTAGTAACGGAATGCAGACACTTGGAGTTGCTCTTCCTTGGGCAGTTGCAGCAGCTTTGGTAAGACCAAATACAAAAATTGTTTCGGTTTCTGGGGATGGGGGATTCATGTTCTCGTCACAAGATTTAGAGACTGCTGTTCGGCTAGGTTTGAATATTGTCCATATTATCTGGAATGATGGAAATTATGACATGGTTAAATTCCAAGAAGAATTGAAGTATGGCGATTCAGCAGCTGTTAAATTTGGCCCTGTAGACTTTGTTAAATATGCAGAAAGTTTTGGTGCTAAGGGCTACCGTGTAGAGAAGGCAGCTGATTTAGATAAGATTTTGGATAAAGCCTTTAAAGAAGATGGACCAACTGTTGTTGATATACCGGTTGATTATAGTTTCAATCAAGAATTAGGAAAGACAATTTTAGAGGATCAGCTACATTAATAGAAGGTAGGAAAATTATGGCAAAATATGAAAGCAAGGTTTATCAGCATGGTACCTTGGGGATGCTGGTGCCAGGATTGTTTGAAGGGACAATGACAGTTGCAGATCTGTTAAAGCACGGTGACTGGGGCATTGGAACAGCTAGTGGGCTTGATGGTGAAATGATTTTACTTGATCATGTACCGTATTTAGCTCAAAGCAATGGTGAAATTAGAATCTTAAAACCAGAAGAAAAGGTCCCATTTGCGACAGTTCATTTTGAAGAGATAAAAGATAGTTTTAAGGTCGAAAATTTAACTCAAAAAGAATTAGAAGATAAGATTTTAGCTGACTATCCTTATAAAAATGTCTTTTCTGCAGTTAAAATTGTGGGGAATTTTTCAACTGTTAAAACAAGAGTAGTTGAAAAGCAGACAAGACCTTACAAGACCTTATTGCAAGTAGCAAATGAACAAGCCGTTTTTGAATCTACTGATGTTTCTGGTACAGTTATAGGTTACTTTGCACCGAAGATGTTCCAAGGTATGGCTGCTACTGGATACCATTTACATTTTTTAGCAGATAACAAATCAATTGGTGGACACTTATTAGATTTCAAGATAAAAGAAGCAACTGTTTATTTACAGCCATTTACTAGTATTGAGCAACATTTGCCAATTGATAATCAGGAATTTTTAAACAAAGATTTGGATATAGCTGATATGCATGATCAAATCCAAAAGGCTGAAGGATAAAAAAGCAGATCATTACCGTTTAATTATGGTAGTGATCTGCTTTTTTTATAATTTATGGTTTAACTACTTTACTTGGATTTTTATTTGATGGTAGATACAGAGCCAAATGATTAAGTAGCCGATAATATAGAGTACCGTAAAAACCAGAATTGGGATAATTTGTAACTCAATCCAATTGTTAAAAACATAAAAGAGAAGGTAGTCAATGTAAATTACAATCGCATCACTCATAGTTGCAAGTCCAAGAGAGATTTTTTCAACTTTAAAGACTGCACTAATGCCTCCGGCGATAAAGGCTAGTAATAAACTGGAAAGAATATTCTTATTTACGTTTTGAATCGAAATAGTATGGAAGTTAATAGTAAAAGAATAAATAGTCAACATCGTTGATACGAAAAAGAGCGATACTCGCTAAAGTAGAATATCGCCTTTTTTGTTTAGAAATGTTAAAAAGACAGAAGCATTTAATTGTGCTTCTGCCTTTATTACATGATTTTATTACGCTTAACAGGGAATAAAAATGAAATAACTGGTATAACTTAATGCAGAATAGTTCTACTAAACCTGCTGTTAATCAAATTTTAGTTCACATTGGTGAAACCCCGATGAACTTAATTGATTACATTCAAGGAAATGATATTGTAGTTGAAGCTTTCTCACCAATTGCTCACGGTGCTCCTCTAAATGATACAAAAATTGAAAAGATGGCTGATAAGTATGGTGTAACCGTACCTCAATTATGTATTCGTTATGATTGGCAACTTAACTGTGTTGTATTACCTAAGTCTGCAAATCCTGCACATATGAAGAGTAATGCTGAAATTGATTTTGTAATCAGTGATGAAGATATGGATAAACTTAAGAAGTTTACCCCGGTTGATTATGGTAAAGCAGGCGTATTCCCAGTATTTGGCGGCAAGATGTAAATTTAATTGTTCTAGATTATAGGGAAAAGTACAATTTTTATGAAAAAATTAGTATTTCACTTACTTTTAATTAGTATATAATTACAGCTAACAAAAAGTAAGAGATATACTTTACTTATGAATCATATTTTAGCAATTGCAGTGTTACTAGGAACTTTATTCTTTTCAGTAAGTATTAAACCTAAATGAGTTCCCATAAGAATTAAAAATAATACTCTTCATCGCGGTCGATAAGATAATAATTAATCCTTAAAACGAGAGTTTATCAAATCTCTCGTTTTTTCTTGCAAGATTCTAGCAAAAAGAGCAATATTTTTACTATAGACTATTAAAGATAGAGGGAAAGTTAATGCTTAAGAATATTATCTTTGACTTTGGAAATGTCATTATGAACTACAATCCAGATGAAATTTTAAATCATTATGAATTGAGTCCCGAGGATCATGATTTAGTTAGAAAAACTATTTTTAAATCTAAAGAGTGGGGCGAAATCGACTCTGGAAAAATTACAGAGGAAGAAGCCACTGAAATTTTTACTAGTAAAGTTCCAGAAAAGCTAAAAAGTAAAGTTAAGCAAATTATGGCAACTTGGCCAGAAAATGTTGATTTCTATGAGCCAGTTTTTAATTATATGGAGGAATTACGTAAACAAGGTTATAAGATTTACGGTTTATCCAATACCGGAATGCAGTTTGCTAATTTTGTTAAAAATTCTGAGATGGGTAATTATTTTGATGGCTATGTTTTTTCTGCCCAAGAGAAATTAATGAAGCCAGATAGAAGAATATATGAAAGATTAATTGCTCGCTATATTTTAAATCCAGAAGAGAGTATATTTATCGATGATTTAAAAGCAAACACCGATGCAGCAAAGAAGCTTGGCATGTTAGCTTTTACCTTTAAGATTGATAAACTTGGCGAATTACAAGAATATATTTCTAGCCATTAAGTAAATTTTAGGTGATTGAAAAATGAAAACAAATGATCAAATTGCAAATTGGGCAATGGATTTGCAGAGCCTAGCGCAAGCCGGATTAAGATATGGCCATGATGTTTTTGATCGTGAACGCTATGAAGAAATTCGGCGTATTGCTGGTGAAATGATGGCTGCTAGGACTGGAATTCCAGAAGAAAAACTTAAAACCTTGTTTCTCGGGGATGAGGGATATCAAACCCCAAAAATTGAGACTAGAGCCGCAATTTTTAAAGATAATAAAATCTTATTAGTTCGTGAAAAAATGTCTCAAGAATGGTCATTGCCCGGCGGCTGGAACGATTATGATCAAACTGTCGCAGATAACTGTGTTAAAGAGGCTTTTGAAGAATCTGGTAGAAAAGTAGAACCAGTTAAAATTATTGCAGTTCAAGATCGTAATCATCATAATAAGCCAATTTTAGCGACTAACGTTACTAAGATTTTCTTTTTATGTAAAGAATTATGTGGTACATTTACTCCTAATGATGAAACAGATGCTTGTGACTACTTTGCTCTAGACAACTTACCAAACTTATCTATTGATAGAAACACAGAAGAACAAATTGCAATGTGTTTTGAAGCAAATAATGATCCAAATTGGGATACTAAGTTTGAATAAAAATTTATTACAAAATAGCTCCAAGCAGTTTACTTGGAGCTATTTTAATAGACATTTAAAATAAAAAGAATCAAATTAATATTGAATTTACTATTTTAAAGCAATTCTAAAGGTGAGTTGGAAAGCAGGGCGGTAAGATATGGAAAAACAAAAATTCTTTTAATTGAAGACGGGGAGAGCCTAGCTAGTTTTATTCAACCAGAGCTTGAATTAGAAGGATATGAGGTAGTCTGGGCTAAAGATGGTAAAGAAGGTCTTGAACTTTTTGAAAAAGAAAAACCAACTTTAATCCTTTTAGATTGGATGTTACCTGTTTATGATGGCATCACTGTCTTAAGAAGAATTAGAAAAGTTAGTGACATTCCTATTATTATGTTAACTGCCCGTAACCAAGCTTATGATATTAGTAATGCTTTAGATCAAGGCTTAGATGACTATATGACCAAGCCTTTTGAAATAAAATTACCACTCTAATGATTAAAATGAAAAAATCTTCATTTAATTTATATTTGCTCTTAGTTTTTTCATCCTCGTTTTTTCGTAAACTAAATATATAAAGTTAAGCAATAAAAATAAATTTGAAGAAAAAGTGAGGATTCTGAGAACAAACATTAAGAGATTATCAGTAGGCGCAGCTGTTTTAGGTTTAGCCTTAGGTGGAACTAGTCTTACTTTAATTAATCAAGCTCAAGCCTCTACTGGTGGACAAGCTGCGGAACAAACACAAACTTCTAACTCAATCAATCTTTCTCAAAGTGATGCAATTAATAAATTTAATGAAAAGTATGGCTCAAAATCAATTAAGGGGATTGAATTAAAGAATAAGAAAAATAAATATATTTATGAAGTAGAGGGCTTTGATTCAGAAAAAGAATATAAAGTTAAAATTGATGCAAGTAGTGGTAACATTTTAAAAGCTAAGTCAGAAAACTTAGATGCAGATGATAAAGAAGATGCCTTAGATCTAAATGGCTTAATAAGTCGTAGTGAAGCTACAAAACTTGCCTAAACTAAGGCATCTGGTAAGGCAGTTAAGTGGTCTTTAGAAATGGACGACAAGCGACCAGTTTGGAAGTTGAATTAAAAGATGGCAATAAAGAAACTGAAGTTAAGATTGATGCTAAAAGTCAAAAAATCTTAAGGACTAAGACTGATGGAGACAAAAAAGATAAGAAAGATAGTGAAAATAAGGATCAAGTAGATCACAAAGAAAATAAGGCCAGCAAAGAAGATAAGAATAATTAAGAACTTAGGTGTCTGGGAAAAAACTAATTCCTAAGACATGAAAAAAGAACGATGATTTCCTTT
>NZ_PCYR01000043.1:0-7069 GCF_002553805.1 Lactobacillus sp. UMNPBX19 | reverse complement strand
AGTATAACAGTAACTGGGACGGTTTTTAAGTACACTATTTTATTTGACGCTTACTCATGATTCGGGAATTATCAAAAAAGAGAACTAGACCAATAGCTAAAGTAGCTTAGTCTAGTTCTCTAAATTCTCTTCATCCTTACCGATTAACAAAGAGTCTAATTTACCAACAAAAAAAGGACTGCTTACAATAAATACTAAGTAGTCCTTTTCATAGTTTAGACGAATCGAATACAGCACTTAAATATTGGGAAAGAAAATTATGTTATCTAGTTGCGTTTCTTCTTCAATCCGCCTAAACCAAGCATTGCCAGTAAGCCAGCTAAACCTAATCCAGCTACAGCCGCATCATTCTTAGTATTACCTGTTTGTGGTAATGCTTGCTTGTTGTTTTGACTGTTGTCACCATTACCGTTGTTAGTAACATTAGTGTTTACGGTCTCGTCACTATTACCGTTTTGGGTACCATTATTGATACCATTGTTATTACCGTTATTACCTGGGTTAGTATTGTGGTTACCATTATCACCAGGGTTAGTGTTATGGTTGCCGTCATCGCCAGGGGTGGTATTGTTACCATTGTTGCCGGAGTTCTTGTAAGTTACTTCTACAGTTACGTCAGCTGTATCAGCAGTTACGTTTTCTTCAGCAACTTCCTTAGCAGCATTACCATCAACATATGAAATAAAGCCGTCGAGTTGTGGAACATTAAATTGACCCCAATCCTTAGCCGAATCAGTTGCTAATGTCCAGTTACCATAGGAAATAACCTCATCAGTAACTTCATCTATGGTCTTAGTCCGGTTGAAGTTAACCTGCTGTGTTGTAGTATCAACCATTCTATCTGGGTTGTTAACCTTGATTGTCCGAGTTACGGTCTTGAACATATCAGCATATACAGGATCGCTTGGATTTACACCTGGATCATTTGGCTTGATATCCTTAGTAGCGTGAACAAGATTAATAGTAATTGTCTCGTTTGCGTTTGGCATCATGACACTAGTTGGTAAGGTTTGACCTTCAGCAAGCTTGTAGCCTTCTGGGGTAGTAAGATTTACCTTTTGATCAGTACCAGGCTGACCAGTGACAGTAACATCATGACCCTCAACTGGCTTCTTGTCAGTCTCATCGTAGAACGTGTACGTTACTGTAGTATCTTCAGTTGGTGTTGGCTTGATATCCTTAGTAGCGTGAACAAGATTAATAGTAATTGTCTCGTTTGCGTTTGGCATCATGACACTAGTTGGTAAGGTTTGACCTTCAGCAAGCTTGTAGCCTTCTGGGGTAGTAAGATTTACCTTTTGATCAGTACCAGGCTGACCAGTGACAGTAACATCATGACCCTCAACTGGCTTCTTGTCAGTCTCATCGTAGAACGTGTACGTTACTGTAGTATCTTCAGTTGGTGTGACATGATCAAGCCGATAAATTGCTTCTTTTAACTTATTTTGGGAATACATTAGGTTATAGTAATCCCCCAAGTCCTTAAAGTTCGTCACGTTTGTCAGCTGCGGCTTTAAGTTTTTCAAGGCCTGATCAAAGGCCGCTTGTCTAGGTTGACTAGCTTCAGTGTACCGCGGAGTAGTCTTGATATTTTCGGCCCCATCGACTAAATCATAAATCCCCTTAATAATCGTTCCTGGGGTGCTCTTACTACCAATCGTCCGCATCCAACTAGAAAGTGAATCAGATAAGTTACTCCGGTAAATATTAACATTGGCTTGCCCATCAATTGGAAGATTGGACCAATCTAAAACCAATTTATTAGTCTGTGGATCTCGTTTACTTAAGTCAGTATAAAGGGTACTTAAATCCTTTACTAAGGTACCCGTACTTGAATCAAATGGTGCTACCGCCCTCGTATACGTATCTAGCAGACTGTTGTATTGATAACCATATTCCTCATAATTAGCTGGGTCCAAGGCACTAATATCATTTTTCAAAGTCTTGGCGGCATCATTTAAGGCTGCTAGCCTTGTTTTGTATGCTTCTTCATATGCGGTTGGACTATCTTGTGGTGGGGTTACCGTTTGGTCTGTTGGGTTATACTTCCAAGCGTTAACGAAGTCATCACTAGTAACATAGCTCAAAAAATCCTTAACCTTAGTTGTATAATCCGTAACTTCCTTGCTTAATTCCTCCAATGGAACCGTCCGCACATAATTATTGGTAACCGTTAACGTTCCCGTTTTCGCATCAAATAAACGGGTTTGAGTTAAGGTATACCCTTTAATTTTTGGCGCCGTTACACCAGTATCTTTCGCAATATCTTCCGGAGTATATTCATCCGCCATTAAATTCTTGCCATCGGCCGTTTTAGCGGGCGCAGTTTGGTTAGCATCAAGGTATACGACTTGCGTTCCAACCTTTGGAACAATGACATTTACGGAATATTGGTGGGTAAAGGTATCACCAGTATTCACTACCGCGCTAGAATACGTGTCACTAATATTTTTATACTGATCGTAGGGATTCTCTACGGTATAGATAACCCCATTTACTCCTTCAACCTCATTAGTAATCTTTTGATACCCAATAGTAATTTCCCGCTCGGGCATCGTAACATTTTCTAAGCCCTTGGTATCAAATTTATCCTCCACCTGGACGGTAATATTCTTATATTCTCGAACCTTAGATATTTCCTCACCGGTAAGGTGACCGTAGTAATAAGATGAACCTCCTTGAAACGTCCCAAAGGCCGTAATTACCCCCGAAAAAGTCTGTTTAGCCTTAATATCAGGATTGGAAATCGCATCGAACGAAACCGTATAAGTCCCGGCCTGCGTATTATTCCATGCCCCCCAAGACTTCCACATATATGCTTGGGTAAAGTTAGCCTGATTATATTGACCATTGGTGGAAGGATTGCTATCAGCATTCATCGTGATCGACTCAGCAAACATCCCCATCCCGTTACCTTGCCGTTGCACCTCACGCTGTCCCCAATATGAAACCCGAGGTGAAGTCCCATCCCAACCGGGAACATCATTGAAAAAGTGATTATGAACTTGGGTTGCATTATCCGCATACTTCATATTACTAATTAAGAGGGATTGATCATGGCTATAATTAGCATCCCTTCTAGCTTGACTCCAAGCATTTGACCACGCACCATAGTCCGAATAAAAGACTTTACTGAGCGAGTGCCCTTGCGCATCATAAAGTTTGCCATGATCGATTAGGAACTCTTTATCTAGAACTTTAGCATCACTCGTCTTACCATCCTTAAAGTTGTCCGCATTATTTAAGTAGTAATACGTCTTAAAATTAATATTTCCGACAATGTTTAAATCCTTAGATAACGCGAATCCCATCCGGGCATTGGACATTTTGTAATCTCGATCACCATCACCGTTATAAAAACGACTCGTTGGCAAAAAGGTGATTTCATAGTGCTTTAAGTTAGGATTATTAGCGTCCTGGGTTACGACAACCGAAATTGTCTTATTCGGGCCAAATTCATTTGTATTATAGCCGGCCCAAGTATTAAAGTCATCATAAACTGGTGTACCACTTAGATCCACCGTTTCCTTTGAAATCGAACCGATTGAAGCACGATCTTGTCCACTAACCGGCGGAACCGGTGTGGCATCCTTAAGACCGACAGCACTGCTAGGGATCTTTTGATCTACCTTATCATCAACTGGATTAACTGGAGCTCCCCCGGGTGTGGCATCCTTATGACCGACAGCACTGCTAGGGATCTTTTGATCTACCTTATCATCAACTGGATTAACTGGAGCTCCCCCGAGTGTGGCATCCTTATGACCGACAGCACTGCTAGGGATCTTTTGCTCTACATTATCATCAACTGGAGCTTCACTAGCGGTCGATGCTTGATTGGGCACCCCGCTTGCGGCGTGGGCCACGCTGGTAGCCCCGAAGTACAGAGAAGTCGACAGTAACACTGACACGACCCCCACTGAAAGCTTACGCAAGCCAAAATGTTGGACTTGGCGTTGCGCTGCCAATTGCTGCTGAAGTTTTTGATTTGCTTTGGAAATTCTCATATGTCATTTCTCCTTGTAGTTAAATTACGCGATTTGCTAGTTCGTAACATTTAACAAAAAAAGTCTAACAAGGTTAGACTCAAAGTAGACTAAAAAAGGAGTCTTTGCCTTGTTAAGCTACTTTGAGTCTAGTTATGATCGCCATGATTTTCAAGCGGTTTTTGCCCACACTTGTTCTGAATTACAACAGTTGATGCAAGATTTTGTCCCACGAAAATTTATGGAATGGCGCAATATTGAACACGTCAAACTATCTGACGCTGAGATAATGGCCCTAATGCTCCTCAAAACGCAATATCATGTTTCAACTTGGACGGCCTTTTACGATTTAGTGCAAGCTACGATCCCTTCGTTACCCTTGTTGGAGTATTCCCGCCTAATCCGTCGGATTAACCAGGTCACACCAGTTTTTCAAGCAATTCGCCGAGGCTTGTTAACGTGGATTACGCCTTCCCAAACAGCCATTATCGATAGTTATCCGCTCCCGCTTTGTCAAGGGGTTCGTAATGCTCGAGCTCGCTTGTTTGCTGGGATTGCTAACATTGGCTATAACGCTACGAAACAGCTGTACTTCTATGGTTTCAAAGTTCACATGATCGTAGAACCTAGCGGCCTGATTCTCGATTATGAAGTGACACCAGCTTCAATCCATGACGTTAAGGCTGCTCCAGAATTGATTCAAAACTGCCCTTGTCCACAAATTCTAGCTGACGTCGGCTACGTCGGTAAAGACTTACGAAGTAAGGTTGAGCAACAAGGTCACGACATCTGGACGCCGTATCGTTCAAATATGAAAGGTGCAAAACAGCATAATCGGTCAGCCCGTAAGCGGACGCGTCGCCTTATTGAGACTGCATTTGCTAAATTGAAACTCTTGGGAAGCGAACAGACTTATGCTCGTAGTTTGGTGGGATTGCAAGCACAGATCGAGGCACTTGTCATGACGAATAATCTAGCAAAATTTGGAATGTTACAAACTAGCAATTGACGTTTAGCGATATATCGCAAGGAACGTCCTTCATTATGAAGCGTTTCAATGACAACGCGGTTCTGGAATGATAAAATAGTGGTGCCCATTAAGGTCCTTCTTTCTAATGGAATGTTGAGGTAACACCATTAAAGACCTTGATGGGTTTTTCTGTCCACTTAAATGTTCAACTTAAATTTTACAATCTGCCTTTTTGTTATGTTTTGATAGTTGACAATCGATTGATTACTAAGTAGGATTTTAGTAACATCAAGTGACGAACACCAGCTTACGCGGGGAGCAGCTTGGTGATGCGACCGCTGCGGCGGGCCCACGCGTTGAACAATCACGTGTGAGACGGGGTTGTCAGCTTAAAATCACGGATAAATTGAGGAGGAAACAAAGTAATGATGCGCAGAAAAGCGAGTGGTAATCGGGAACAGCAACGGTTTAGCCTCCGGAAAGTTTCCGGCCACCTTACGTCAGTCTTAATTGGGGTCACGATTTTTGGGGGCTTAATGTTGGAGACTCCGAAGGTCCACGCGGAGGTCAACCAATCGGCCAGTGCCAGTGATGCCAACGCTATAACTAGCCCAGCCAGTGCGGTTACTAGCACAACGGATGATCAAGCGACCAGCAGTGCCAGTGATGCCAACGCTATAACTAGCCCAGCCAGTGCGGTTACTAGCACAACGGATGATCAAGCGACCAGCAGTGCCAGTGATGCCAACGCTATAACTAGCCCAGCCAGTGGGGTTACTAGCACAACGGATGATCAAGCGACCAGCAGTGCCAACACCTCAGCAACGTCAGCCACTAAGTCAGCACTTAAGGATGTAGAGCACGAAACAACAACTACGACACCGGACTTCAGTCACCCGACAACGACCAGCACCTCAACGGCAGTTCACACTCGCACTAAGAGAAGCTTAGCAATGAGGTTGGTGTCGATAACGGAAGATACGCATACGCCAGCGGCCACAGGAAATAAAGCTGAAATTTATACTGGTGTAAATACCCCAGCAAGGGTTCCTGATGACAAAGTAAAAGTTACAGTAAAAGTAACTATTAAAGGGTATCAAAATAAGATTTTTTCTTTTGATGACGGTTTAACATATGAAATGCGAGCCGTCTCGGATTCGGACCCATTAGTACTTATAGCTGGGGGTTATAGTACCCCTTGGTCATCAACCTTCTATATTCTTAGTCCAAAAAGTGATAAAACTTATTCACAAATTGTTCTTGGTCAAGATATTCGATTAATAAACAGTAATATTAATAGCGATTATAGAGCTTATGTAACAACTGTAACTTATAAAAATGATACTGACATTAACAATGGGGTTAAGTTCATTACCATTGAAGTAGCTAAAAAGCCTAAATTAACCACGGCTGCTCAAGCAGGATATGTCTTTAGAAAAGGCGATCTAGTTGACAATACGGCGACAAACTATATTAGTAATAATAATGAGTTGCCAGTTAAGGTGGTAATGACAACACCGTTTAACACGTCTGTTGCTGGGGATAGGCAAGCAACTGTTACTGAAAATTATCCTGGTGGAGAAAATTCTTGGGAAACTGATTATGTAGTTCCGGAAAGTTTAACGATTCAGTATCAAGTTACAGATGCTAAAGCATTACGGGATAAGATGCAAGAGGTGGGTCAATCCGATGCTTTTGAATATGCAAGTGCGGATAAGAAAGCTAAGTATCAAGAACTTTTAACAAAAGCCAAAGATGTATATAAGAATCATCAGTCAACGCAAAAAGAGATAAATGATGCTTTGAAAGCTTTAACTAATAATGAGAAAAATTTAGATGGGCTTGCCAATAATGCCATTGATCAAGCTGCTAAGACTAAGGACGCTGCAATCGATGCTTCAAACTTAACTGCTGAAGAAAAGGATGCTTTGAAGAAGCAAGTTTCTGATGAAGTTAAAACAGCTAAGGCTGCAATTGATGCTGCCACTAAAGACGCTGATGTTACTACAGCTAAGAACACTGGTGTTGGAAAGATTAACAACATTAATGTTCCTGCTGCTTCTGCAACTAAAGATGATGCCAACAAGGCAATTGATGATGCTTTAGCTAAAAA
>NZ_PCYR01000042.1:0-7523 GCF_002553805.1 Lactobacillus sp. UMNPBX19 | reverse complement strand
TCCAAATGGACTTTTTATTTTCTATCAAGTGTTCAATTTAATTTTACAATCGGCGTTAAATAAAAAATCGAAGATTATAAGATCTCCGATTTTTTTATTAAATACAATATTAAAAAAGTATGAGTTAATGAAAGGCTAAATATGAGTAAATATATATTAAAACGTGTCTTTTATATGATCTTAACTTTGTTTATTGTGGCAACAGCAACTTTCTTCTTAATGAAAGCTATGCCGGGGTCGCCTTATGCAAATGAAGCTAAAATGACACCAACTCAAATTAAAATTATGAACGAGCAATATGGTTTAAATAAGCCCGTCTTTGTTCAATATTTAATTTATTTGGGTGGAATGTTCAAGGGTGATTTCGGTACTTCTTTCCAATACGCTAATCAATCAGTAACTAGTTTGATCTTGCCACGTTTGGCTGTTTCTATGCAATTAGGTTTGCAAGCCATGGTGGTAGGAGTCGTATTTGGAGTTTTATTAGGAACTTTAGCTGCTGTAAAACAAGGTACGTGGGTTGACTCTACTTCAACAGTTTTGGCAATTATCGGAAGATCAGTACCTAACTTCGTTTTAGCTGTTATCTTGCAGTATTATATTGCTCTAAAATTAGGCTGGTTTTCAATTGCTGGCTGGGGTTCATTTTCACAATCTGTTTTGCCAACGATTGCTTTAGCGGTTGCTCCAATGGCTGAAACCGAACGATTTGTAAGAACTAGTATGGTCGATAACATGAATCAGGATTATGTAGAACTTGGACGCGCTAAGGGACTGAGTCGAATGGAAGTTGTTCGCGGACATGTAATGCGTAATAGTATGATTCCAATTGTAACCTTGCTTGGTCCGTACACCGTAGCGTTAATGACTGGTTCAATGGTTATTGAAAACATTTTTAATATCCCTGGTATTGGTGAACAATTTGTTAAGTCAATTTTAACTAACGATTATCCAACGATCATGGGTGTAACAATGATTTATTCAATTGGCTTGGTAGTAGTTTTATTAATTACTGATATTATCTATGGCTTAATTGATCCAAGAATTAGATTGCAAGGAAAGGAAGGATAGAGAATGAACGAAGAATTCAATGTAAGTCCTGAAGATTTTGAAAAATTAGCTCCTGATGAAGCTCAAGATAATGAAAATATTGCGGGACCATCTTTATCCTTTGGTCAGAGTGTTTGGCTGCAATTAAAGAAGAAAAAATCAGCAATCGTTTCAGGTGTAGTCATTATTTTAATGGTTCTTGTAGCATTTGGTTCAACGCCATTTATTAATAACAAGACCTTGGTAAAGTCACATCCACAGTATGCAAACTTGCCAGCAAAAGTTCCTGGTATGAGCGCAATTAATGGCTTAAATGGAAAATTAAAGCAGGGAGATAAGTGGGTAAATGTATATGAACAAAATCATATCCCTAAAGATAAGTATTTCTTTGCTGGAACTGATTATTTAGGCAGACCCTTAGGTCAAAGAATTATTTATGGAACAAAAATTTCTTTAATTGTCGCTTTTGTTGCTGCCTTGTTTGACCTAACCATTGGAGTGTTGTATGGAATTGTTTCTGGTTGGAAAGGCGGAGGAGTAGATAATGGAATGCAGCGAATTATCGAAATTATTTCGTCAATTCCTAATTTAGTAATTGTTGTTTTGATGTTGGTTGTTTTAAAACCAGGAATGATGTCAATTATTTTAGCAATTGCCATTTCTTCTTGGACAACAATGGCTCGGCAAATTAGGGCAGAGACATTAACATTAAAGAATCAGGAATATGTTTTAGCTGCCCGTAACTTAGGACAATCTTCTTGGAAGATTGCGTTAAAACACCTGGTTCCTAATCTTTCAAGTTTAATTATCATCCAAATGATGTACACAATTCCAACTGCTATTTTCTTTGAAGCATTTTTAAGTTTTATCGGTATTGGTATATCTGCTCCTCAAACTTCACTTGGAGTGTTGCTTAATGAAGGGCAAAAGAATTTTCAATTTTTGCCATATCAGATGTGGTTCCCAGCAATTGTGTTATGTGTTTTGATGATTGCCTTTAACTTGTTAGGTGATGGCTTAAGAGATGCATTAGATCCAAAGAGCAGAAGGTAAAAGAGATGACAGAAAAAGTTTTAGACGTAAAAAATTTAAAAATTGATTTCCATACATATGCTGGGGATGTAAAGGCTATTCGTAACGTTTCTTTTCATTTAAACAAGGGAGAAACATTAGCTATTGTAGGTGAATCAGGTTCCGGAAAGTCGGTAACTACACGAACAATAATTGGCTTATTAGCTAAAAACGCTGAAATAGTTGGTGGAGAGATTGATTTTCACGGTAAAAATTTATTGGCAACTAAAGAAAAGGATTGGCGCAAAATTCGGGGAAATGAAATATCGATGATTTTTCAGGATCCAATGACATCCTTAGATCCAACAATGAAGATTGGCCAGCAAATTGCTGAGCCTCTGATTAAACATAAGGGAGTCAGTAAAAAAGAAGCATGGAAAAAAGCTCTTGAAATGATGAAGGCTGTTGGAATTCCAGATGCAGAAAAAAGAATTAATCAATATCCCCATCAATTTTCAGGTGGTATGCGTCAAAGAATTGTGATTGCAATTGCCTTAATTTGTGAACCAGAAATTTTACTTGCTGATGAACCAACAACGGCTTTAGATGTAACAGTTCAAGCAGAAATTTTAGATTTAATGAAAGATTTGCAAAAAAAAATTGGTACATCAATTATTTTTATCACCCATGACTTAGGTGTAGTTGCTGGAATGGCAGATCGAGTAGCAGTAATGTATGCAGGTGAGATTTTAGAATATGGATCTGTTGATGATATTTTCTATAACCCACAACATCCTTATACATGGGGGTTAATCAATTCAATGCCAACTTTAGAAAGCAAAGAATTAGAATCAATTCCAGGAACTCCTCCTAACTTGCTAGATCCTCCTAAAGGAGATCCTTTTGCTCCACGTAACAAGTATGCGATGAAGATTGATGCCGAGAGAAAACCACCTTTCTTTAAGGTTTCTGAGACTCATTATGCTGCTACCTGGTTACTGCATCCGAATGCTCCTAAAGTTGTTCCTCCAGCAGAGATTAGACGTAGACAGAAAAAATTTGCAGAAATGAAAGAAAAATAATAGATAGGAAAAAGCGATGACAGAAAAGAAAAAGATTTTAGAAGTTAAAAACTTAAAGCAATACTTTAAAGTGGGTCGATCAACTGTCAAAGCTGTAGATGATGTCAGTTTTGATATCTATGAAGGTGAAACTTTTGGTTTAGTAGGGGAATCAGGATCAGGTAAGACTACTACTGGACGAAGTATTTTGCATCTTTATGAGCCTACTGACGGAGAAATAATTTTTGAAGGAAAAGATGTTAATAAATTAAAAGGCAAAAAGGAAAAATTGAAATTTCATCGTGATGCACAGATGATTTTTCAAGATCCATACGCATCCTTAAATCCTAGAATGACTGTTGAAGATATTATTGCAGAAGGTCTAGATATTCACCAGCAAATTAAAAATAAAGCTGATAGGAAAAAGCGTGTTATTGAATTATTAAACTTGGTAGGTTTAAGTAAAGAACATGCCTCAAGATTTCCGCATGAATTCTCTGGTGGTCAACGTCAAAGAATTGGGATTGCCAGAGCTTTAGCAATTAATCCGAAGTTTATCGTAGCTGATGAACCGATTTCTGCACTAGATGTATCGATTCAGGCGCAGGTAGTTAATCTAATGAAAGAATTACAAGAAAAGAAAAAGTTAACTTACTTGTTCATTGCCCATGATCTTTCAATGGTTAAATTTATTTCTGATCGAATTGGAGTTATGCGGTTTGGAAAGTTGCTTGAAGTAGGAACAGCAGATGAAGTCTATAATCGTCCACTGCATGATTACACTAAGAGTTTAATTTCTGCCGTGCCTATTCCTGATCCAGAAGTTGAACGTAAAAGACAAAGAATACAATATGATGACTCAAAATTTGATCCTCGAAAGCCTCGTTCATTACATGAAATTGAACCGGGACATTTTGTAAGATGTGCTGATGATGAGGTAGACTACTATTTGAAAGCTGCAAAGAGTTACCTGTAAATTAAAGATCTATTGGATAAAATATCTGATAGATCTTTTTCTTGTGTCTGTTAGAATTAAAATATAGAAAAGAAGGGTGCAAGATGGATATTGAATTAGTTAAGCAATTTACCAAAAAACATTTAAAAGGCGAAAAGACAGGCCATGATTACTATCATGGACAAAGAGTAGCAAACCTAGCTACAAAAATGTATCTAAACGATTATCCTGATGCACATGAAGATAGTAGAATCGTTGCTATTATTCAAACAGGTAGTTATTTGCATGATACGATTGATGAAAAGATTTGCGAAGATCCCGAAAAAGTTATAAAGGAAATCAAAGAATTATTGCCTAAGGTTGGTTTTACTAATCTAGAAGTAGAAGATATTTTATTTACTATTCAACACATGTCTTTTTCTGCTAATATTGAACGTCATTATCAACTGCCTTTGAGTGGACAATATGTGCAAGATGCTGATCGGATTGAAAGTTTAGGGGCAATCGGAATTGCTAGAGCATTTACTTATGGTGGTAAGCATGGAAATAAGATTTATGATCCTAAAATTAAGCCTGAGAAGTTAATAAGTCATGATCAATATCGCAATCATGTAGAAACCACGATTAATCATTTCTATGAAAAATTATTTGATTTAGAAGACCTAATGAATACGCCTGCTGCTAAAAAGGAAGCACACCGGAGAACTGAATATATGCGTGAGTTTGTTCAAGAATTTATGGATGAATGGAATGTATAGCTGAAGAAAAAAGAGATTTGTATCAACAATAGGTACAAATCTCTTTTTGGTATATATTTTAATTTTTGCTAAGCTAGTGAATCCCAAGCAGGAAGTGGAGTTGGCTTGCTTTCTGCAAGTTTCTTTTGATCTTCAGTTAAGAACTCTTTTCTAACAACCACTTCATAAACAAATTCGTCAAACCACTTATCGCTCATTGTGAAGTAACCTTTACGGCCAGATTTTTCACTCCATGAGTTTTCAACTTTCCACTTACGGATTTCACCCTTATCTAAGTCAACACCAACTAAAGTCATAGCGTGGCTAACTTCGCCTTCACCGGTAGCCAATCTTTCTGCCTTAGTCATATAAGTATCAACATCAAATAATTCATCGGTCTTGTATAGTTCAGTATCTAGGTAACCAGTCTTACGATCCATTTCTTTCAAGACATCATTACCAAACCAAACACTTTCACCATCTTTTAATTGCTTAATAGCAGCATCTTTTAAGTATTCGATTGGAACATTTAAGAAAGTAATAGGGATACCACCGTTAACATTGTCCTCAAATGGAAGAGAGTAAAGTTTGCCATATTCATGATCTGGTGCATTGGTTAAACAAACATAATCTTCAAAGTTAACATCCCAGTATTTATTAAAGAATTCAACTGGAGTTAAGTCCTTATCTAAGTGAAGCTTTTTATCATCGTCTCGATATTCTAAGTCAAAAGCCTTAGGTGGTTCACCAACAGCAATTGCAGTCATGCGGTAAATTTCGCTTAAGAATTCTTTACGCTTCTTTTCAACTTCATCAGTTTTACCTTCTTGAACTAATTTACGTAAAACTAAGGCATCTTTTCTTTCCTTACGAGCTAAAGCATCAGCTAAGCCAGAAGTGTGGTTAGTATTAAAACTCTCAGGCATTGCATTAGTTGGTACAACACCGTATTTTTTAACTAATGAAGCAGCCATTGCCCATTGACCACCATCTGAGCCAGCAAAGTTCATGTAGGCTTTAACAGTACGATCCTCTAAAGGCTTATCAGCAGAATCAATAATTGCATCATAGAAAATATTAGCACGTTCAATCTTATCCCAGAAGAAGTTATATGCTTGAGATAAGGTGAAGTTTTTAGCCTTATACTTTTTACCAAAATCATGGCGTAAAGTATTTAAGGTTGCAAATAACCAGCAACGACCTGACTGCATTTGGTTAGTAACGTTATCAGTTTCTACTTCGACAGAGAATACATCGTTTAGACGGTTAGTAACTGCTGGATTAAATGAAGCTTCTAACACACCAGATCGCATTGCTGCGCGAGAAACTACTTGATTACGTGAATTATCAAAGTCACTACGGAATTGATCGATTTCTTGTAGGGTTAATTCGTGAGACATAGATTACACTCCTTTAATTTTTTTATCATGTTTTTCATTATATTCACTATACAGCAAATCCCAGCTTAATGCACTAATTTTATTGAATGAAAGTAGCTTTCATAAGGATTTAAAGTGTGATTCTGAAGTATAATGTTGATAACAATATCGGAGGTAAGAACTATGAAAAAGAATATTTTTGTATCAGGAATTACCCTAATGACAATGCTTTTAGCTGTAGGTTGTAGTAATAATGCAAGCCAATCAAATACTAATAATGAAGCTAAAAGTACTAACACAAGCCATAAAAAGAACCACAAATCTAAAAAACATACAACTAAGAAAGATAAGACTGATATAGATACTGATAATTCAGAAACTACTAACTCAGATAAAAAAACTGATAAGAGTAGCAGCGAAAGTTCCAAGAGTAGTACTAGTGAAAAAGCTAGCCAGAATGGATCAGCAAACACAAATGCTTCTTCTAATTCAAATGAATCAAGAAACACAAATAATTCAAATGGTTCATCAAATTCTTCAGCATCTAATACTCAAAATAATAGCGGTCAAAGTGCTGCGTCAGCTAATAACTCTTCAGATGCTATGTTTAATAAAATGGTTTCTAATACGATCAAAGAAAACGGCTATTCAAGTAACTATGGACCGGATAATTTTACTTTAATTGATGGTGGCAATGGACAATATTCTTTAGCTGAGAAGTCAACTGGAACAATTGTTGGTCATTACTCTGTGAAGAATGGTGATCTTTACAAGCAAGATGTGATTACTGGAAATGATGTTAAGGTTAAATAATGGTTTATTATCAGAAAATGACGCCTGAAGGCTATCAGGAAATTAAAGACGAGATAGCCCGCTTAAAGAAAGATCGGCCACGAAGAATTAAAATCTTACAAGAAGCTCGTAGTATGGGAGACTTATCAGAAAACTCTGAATATACTACAGCTAAGATGGAATTAGGGCATTTACAAAGTCGCTTACGCTATTTAGATAAGCAATTAAGATATTCAGAAATTATTCAAAAAGATGAAAGTGGGACTATTGATTTAGGATCAAATGTTACTTTACTTTTTGATGGTGACGATGAAGCTGAAAAGTATCGGATTGTTGGTAGGATGGAAGCAGATTTAGCTAAGGGAAAAATTTCCTTTGATTCACCTTTGGGGCAAGCTTTGATGAAGAAAAAAGCTGGTGCAACAGTAACTGTTGAAGCGCCAGCTGGAAGTTATGATGTTAAAATTATCGCTGTAAATTAAAGTGTCTGGGAAAAAACTAATTCCTAAGACATGAAAAAAGAACGATGATTTCCTTT
>NZ_PCYR01000041.1:0-7787 GCF_002553805.1 Lactobacillus sp. UMNPBX19 | reverse complement strand
AAAAAAATACCTCATAATTATTAGATTTTATGTCTAACAATTATGAGGCACTTCATTCGTCAGGGGGCTTTTTATTATTAAGGATTATTAATTTTATCAATAACTTTTCTCAAATATTTAACTAACCAGACAAAAAAGATAACTAAAGCAATAATATATACAAAACCCATTATCATTTTAAACACCTACCAAGTATAAGTAACTTCTTTACACTTATAAGTTATCATAATTAGAAAACGTTTTCTAATAGTGTACTTTTATAAGCTATTTTTCTTCTTCAACCACATGCCATCAATCATCTTGTTTGGCAAACTGTGGAAGTTAGTAGTTACAGGCGTTTCAGGATCGTACTTCTTGATGACTGCCTTTTCCATCTTGAAGAGGTTTTGCAAACTTTCGGATTGAAAGCGTAAGTAGTCGATTGAAAGGCCAGCAACAATGGCTTCGCTACTTTCTGGCCCCCATGCATCCCCCAACTCGTTTGGAACAACAATTTCATCCCAGTCATAAATCGTGTGACTCCAAACATTCATGTTCCAAGCCTTGTTGAGCGCACCCAAGGTCTTGTATTTGTTTCTCAACCAATCACGGAAGGCGTTTTGACAATTTCCACAGTAGCAGTGGCCACCGTATTCATTGTTCACGTGCCAAACTACGATATGCGGATTGTCAGCGTAGTGCTGGGCCAATTTTTTAACTAACTCACTATCCAGTCTTTGATAATTCTTGCTGTTCGGACAGAAATTGTGCCGCTGACCAAAGACGTGACGTCTGCCTTGGTAATCAACTCTTGCAATATCCGGATACTTTTTAAACATCCAGGCTGGCATTGCGGCTGTTGCCGTACCCATCACAATATCAAAGTTTGCATCAGATAATTCTTGAACGATCTTGTCTAATTTAGAAAAGTCATAGACTCCTTCTCTAGGTTCAAGAACTGCCCAAGAGAAAATATTAATTGTAGCTGAATTTAAATCTGCCTTTTTAAAGACCTTAATGTCTTCAGGCCATGTTTCTTCTGTCCATTGATCGGGATTGTAGTCCCCACCATAAAGAAAACGTGATAATGTTTTTGTCATTTTTAAAACTCTACTTAAACTGGACTTCTACTACTTCATCACCGTGTTTTACAGTAGAACCTGCTTTAATTGGACTAGCTTTTTTAATTCTACCTGGTTGAGTGTAGAAGGTAACGATCGTATCCTTGTAGCCATTCTTAAGAGCCAAATCACGATCAAATTCTAGTAATAGGTTGCCCTTCTTGACTTCTTGTCCATCATCATAATACGTTTCAAAGCCTTCACCACGCAAGTTTACTGTTCCAAGACCAACGTGGACGACTACTTGCAAGCCATTATCTGAGATAATCTCAAAGGCGTGTTTTGTACCAAAGGTAAATCTAATCTTACCATCGAATGGTGCATAGATCTTGCCGGCACTTGGTTTGATTGCGAATCCCTTTCCTGGGAATGGCTTATCATCTTCGTCAATGACAAACTTGTACAGGTAGAACAAAACCCCGTTAGTAATAGTGTTAGCAAGTGAAAAGACTAAGTAGGCTAAACTTGGCCAAAGAATTTGATCGTTATGGAAAATAGCACTGAAGACTTGAGGCAAAGTAGTTTTCTGCTTGGCTGAATTTCTAATTAAATTGTGCTTTTATTTAGTACCTAAGCAAACAATAATGGCACAAACAATTGCTAAAGCTGAAATTACGGCCGCAAAGGCAAGCCAACCTGGTGCGCCTTCTTCATGTTTACCAGTAACTGCATAAGTTACCCCAGTTACTAAAGGAACAACGATAATTGCTAAACCGTTCCAACCAATAGCACCTGAAAAGGCACCCAATGAAGTATAAATACCACGCTCATGTGAATCTTCACTTAAAGCCGGAACCATACCCCAATATGAAACATCGGATAATGAATAGAAGATATCAAAACCGATGTAGATAATTACGAATAAGATAGCGAAAAGAATCCAATTGCTTTGCGCTAAGCCAAAGATTCCAGTAAATAAAATTAATAATAATACTGCACTAACTACAGTACCCAAGAAAATCCATGGCTTAAACTTCCCCCATCTTGTTTTGGTATTATCAACTATGTTGCCCAAGATTGGGTCAATAACCAACTCGACAATTCTAATCACTACCATTAAGCCAGTGATTAAACCAATCAATTTATCAGCTACTGATTGCTCTAGCCCACTGAACATTCCGCTAGTAATAAAAATAATAAAGTATGTACTCATTACACCATAAAAAGCTGCGTGTCCTAAGTTACCCAGACAGAATGATGCATAGGAAATTATTTGTTTCCCTGAATTTTATGACTGTTTGTCATAATGCTTCCTCCTAAATTGTTATCATCTGTAATCGCTTACATATCTGAGTATACGCTTAGTATCAGTTTTGGTAAATTATTTATTTAATATAACTAAACTATTTACTTAGAGTAAAAATAAAAGAGAATGCTATGCTTCAGCATTCTTTTTTCAAAATATTCAAAATGAAAAATTTTTATTTACTAAAAAATTTACTCACCTTTAGGAATAAAGCTTTTACGTACCACCAAGTTAGTGTTCATATTCACATCAATATGCGCACGATCAGGTTGAATAATTAAATTGGTCAGCATAGTTAAAGCTAAATCAATCATTTCCTGCTGGTTGATGTTGTAAGAAGAAAGTGGTGGTGATACGTACTTCACTACATTACTGTTATTGATACTCAAGATTGCGGTATCTTTTGGTACGTTAATATTTTCTTCGTTAAAGGCCTGTAAAACACCGACTGCTAATGTATCAGAAGCAATTAAAAATGCATCTGGTAAATTGTTCTTGCACTTCTCTATTACTTCTTTGCCAAGCTTATAACCATTTTCAACGCTGAATGGTCCTGAAACGAACATGTTGCTGTCATCTTTTCCGCGAACCTTCATATATTCCGCAAAGGCAACGGAACGTGGATCATTTTCTTGAATATGATCATGCTTAGGGCCAACACCACCAATAAAGCCAATCGATTCATAGCCGTTTTTAATAAACAAATCAATAGCATTCTTAACTGTTAAAGTTAAGTTAGGTCTAATTGAATCGAACAATTCGGGAGCTGGATTAGTATCAACAAACACCCCATTTGGTAAAACTTCGTGCAATTTTACCAACTCAGCATTTTCGATTGGCGCTGCTCCTACTCCAATAAAACCTTGGAACAATGAGGCATTTTCAATTAAGTCAGCCGCATTGTAAAAGGTCTTCATCTTCATTGATTCTTGCTTAACGGTTTCTACCAAGGTTTGCTTTAAAGAAGTAAAATACTCATCTTGCAACTGTTCTTTATGGTTAGTGCGGTAAAGAAGCGCAATTGTAGGCTTAATTTCCTTTTCTTGGTGGTCTTTCCAATAACCAAGCTTATTAGCAATTTCTAAAATTTTATTTTTGGTATCTGCAGTAATCGATAAGTTAGGATCATTATTGAGCAACCGCGAAACAGTCGCAGAAGAATACCCCGACTTTTGTGCAATTTCTTTAATAGTTGTCATAATTATTTCTTTCCCATTTACTAATATTCCTGTCTTTATTATACAAAATATTTACTTAATTCCAATAAAGATCAATTTTATTCAAAAATATTTTTCTCGAGATTTGTCAATTAATTTATTTACTTTATATTACTAAATTATTTATTTATTTGATAAATTATTTAATTTGGTGTTATAATAAAACCGTTTTCAAAATATATTTTTTTATAGAAACTAGGTCTTATCATGAAAGCAAATATCAAATAGCTTGATGATCCCGAAGTCTTCAGGATTAATCAACTGCCAGCTCACAGTGATCATCCCTTTTACAAAGATTACCGTGAATGGCAAAACCACAGCAGCAGTTTTAAACAAAGCCTCAACGGTGCCTGGCAGTTTCATTTTTCAAAAGATCCTCAAAGCCGGCCCATTGATTTTTACAAACGCAGCTTTGACTCATCTTCCTTTGACACCATCCCCGTTCCTAGTGAAATTGAATTAAACGGCTACGCCCAAAATCAATACACTAACATTCTGTATCCCTGGGAAAGCAAAATCTATCGTAAGCCTGCCTATACCCTGGGGCGCGGCATCAAGAATGGCGATTTTAGTCAAGGAAAAGACAACACAGTCGGTTCATATCTTAAACACTTTGACTTAAATCCTGCTTTAGCCGGCCATGACATCCATATTCAATTCGAAGGCGTTGAACGGGCCATGTATGTCTATCTCAACGGTCACTTCATCGGTTACGCCGAAGATAGTTTCACACCTTCCGAATTCGATCTTACACCTCACATTCAAGCAAAAGACAACATCTTAGCTGTCGAGGTCTTCAAACACAGCACTGCTTCCTGGCTAGAAGATCAAGATATGTTTAGATTCTCCGGTATTTTTCGTTCAGTTGAACTCTTAGCCTTACCTCGGACTCATCTAATGGATCTAGATATCAAACCAACTGTTGTTAATGATTACCATGACGGTGTCTTCAACGCTAAATTGCACTTTATGGGTAAAACCAGTGGCAATGTCCACGTCTTAGTTGAAGACATCGATGGCAAAACTTTGCTTAATAAAAAGTTGCCACTTAAATCAACCGTTGAAATTGAAAACGAAACTTTTGCCAATGTTCACCTATGGGACAACCATGATCCATACCTTTATCAATTAATCATTGAAGTTCATGACCAAGATGGCAAATTAGTTGAACTTATTCCTTACCAATTTGGTTTTAGAAAAATTGAAATTACCAAGGATCATGTGGTTTTGCTTAACGGCAAAAGATTAATCATCAACGGCGTTAATCGTCACGAATGGGATGCTAAGCGTGGCCGCAGCATTACCCTAGCCGACATGAAGCAAGACATTGCTACCTTTAAACACAACAACATCAATGCCGTTAGAACCTGCCACTATCCAAATCAAATTCCTTGGTACTATCTCTGCGATCAAAACGGAATTTACATGATGGCGGAAAACAATTTGGAGTCCCACGGTACCTGGCAAAAGTTAGGCCAAGTTGAAGCTACTTCCAATGTACCCGGCAGCATCCCCGAATGGCGTGAAGTCGTCGTCGACCGTGCCCGCAGCAATTATGAAACCTTCAAGAATCACACTGCAATCTTATTCTGGTCACTTGGCAACGAATCATATGCCGGCAGCAACATCGCCGCTATGAACAAATTCTACAAAGATCACGATTCTTCTCGCCTCACCCACTACGAAGGCGTCTTCCATGCACCAGAATTTAAGAAAGAAATCTCAGACCTTGAAAGCTGTATGTATTTGCCACCTAAAGAGGCAGAAGAATATCTCCAAAATCCTAAAAAGCCACTTGTCGAATGTGAATACATGCACGATATGGGCAACTCCGACGGTGGCATGGGCTCTTACATCAAGCTAATTGATAAATACCCTCAGTACATGGGCGGCTTTATCTGGGATTTCATCGATCAGGCTCTGTTTGTGCATGATCCAGTCAGCGGACAGGACGTATTGCGTTACGGTGGCGACTTTGATGATCGTCACTCCGATTATGAATTCTCTGGCGACGGTTTAATGTTCGCAGACCGCACACCCAAACCAGCAATGCAGGAGGTTAGATACTACTATGGATTACACAAATAAAAAATTGCATATTATTTACGGCGATGGCACATTTGGCGTGAATGGCCAAGATTTTCAATATATCTTTAGTTATGAGCGCGGCGGACTTGAATCTTTAAAAGTACACGGCAAAGAATGGCTTTATCGTGTACCTACTCCCACTTTTTGGCGAGCAACTACAGATAACGATCGCGGCAGCGGGTTCAATCTAAAGGCCGCTCAATGGCTCGGAGCCGATATGTTCACTAAATGTACTGATATTCATTTAAAAGTAGATGAACATGATTTTCCTGAATTACCTATTGCTCCATTTAACAATAAATTCAGCAATCACGAATATGCAAGCAGTGCTCAAATTTCATTTACTTATCAAACTTTAACTATCCCTGCAACAAATGCAAAAATCATCTATAATATTGATGATGTCGGTCACATTAAAGTCACGATGCATTATTATGGTAAGAAGGGATTATCACCCTTACCTGTGATTGGTATTCGATTAATTATGCCAACTGCCGCTACTGGATTCGATTATGAAGGTTTATCCGGCGAAACTTATCCTGATAGAATGGCCGGAGCTAAAGAAGGTCGTTTCCATATCGATGGATTACCGGTTACCAAATATCTGGTTCCGCAAGAAAATGGCATGCACATGCAAACTAAAAAGTTAGTTATTAACCGTGAAGCCACTCAAAATAATTCTGATCAAACAAATGAAAAATTCAGTTTATCAATTCTACAAGATAAAAAGCCATTCAATTTTAGTTGTTTGCCTTATACCGCTGAAGAACTCGAAAATGCCACCCATATTGAGGAATTACCACTTGTTCGCAGAACTGTGTTAGTAATTGCAGGTGCAGTTCGAGGCGTTGGCGGAATCGATAGTTGGGGCTCTGATGTTGAGAGTGCTTATCATATTAATCCAGAATTAGATCACGAATTTTCATTTATACTCAATTAATTTTAAATATTTTATCGTATTTAGTAAATCATTTACTAAATTATGTGTTACAATGTAATCGATTTCAGTAAAAAGTTAATAACTATTAAAGGAGTTATACACATGAAAGTTTTAGTTATCGGTGGTGCGGGCTATATCGGCTCACATGCTGTTCGTGAATTAGTTAAAGAAGGCAATGACGTTGTTGTCTTAGATGCTTTGTACACTGGTCACAGAAAAGCTGTTGATCCTAAAGCCAAGTTTTATCAAGGCGACATCGAAGATACTTTCTTAGTATCAAAGATTTTGCGTGATGAAAAGATCGATGCAGTAATGCACTTTGCCGCTTACTCATTAGTTCCTGAATCAGTTAAGAAACCTTTGAAATACTACGACAACAATGTCTCAGGTATGATTTCTCTTCTTCAAGCAATGGATGACGCTAAAGTTAAATACCTAGTATTTTCTTCATCCGCTGCTACTTATGGTATTCCAAAGACTTTACCGATTACTGAAGATACACCACTTGATCCAATCAATCCTTATGGCGAAACCAAGATGATGATGGAAAAGATTATGCACTGGGCTGACAACGCTGACGGCATTAAGTCTATCGCTCTTCGCTACTTTAATGTTGCTGGTGCTTCAAGCGACGGCTCAATTGGTGAAGATCACGGTCCTGAAACTCACCTGATTCCAAATATCTTAAAGAGTGCTATTTCTGGTGATGGCAACTTTACTATTTTTGGTGACGACTATGACACTAAAGACGGTACTAATGTCCGTGACTACGTTCAAGTTGAAGACTTAATTGACGCCCATATCTTAGCTCTTAAGCACGTAATGGAAACTAACAAGTCTGATGTCTTTAACTTAGGTACTGCTCAAGGCTACTCAAACTTAGAAATTCTTGAAGCTGCTAAGAAAGTTACTAGCATTGACATCCCTTACACTATTGGACCAAGAAGAGGCGGAGATCCTGACTCATTAGTTGCCGATTCAAGTAAGGCACGTAAAGTTCTAGGCTGGAAGCCAAAGCATGAAAATGTTGATGACGTTATCGCAACTGCTTGGAACTGGCACAAGAGCCACCCAAAGGGCTATGAAGATAAATAAGAATAATATTTTTAGTTAATTAATATAAAATTTCACGTACACAAAAGTGTCTGGGAAAAAACTAACTTTCAGATACCAAAAGACGATCAATCCAACTCTTA
>NZ_PCYR01000040.1:0-8010 GCF_002553805.1 Lactobacillus sp. UMNPBX19 | reverse complement strand
GTGCATGGTGCGGCGTAGTGCCGCGCGGTTGTAGACAGGAAGGCTCCTCAATAGCCTTAAGTAAGACAATCGCTCACTATCCCATCCTTCTAATAAAAGTGGGCGATTGGCTTACTCGCTATTGAGGAGACTTCCCATGTGGTCGTTGCCAAAGCGAAGCCGCACCATGCACAAAAGCCTTATATCCTTGAAATAACAAAAAATGCACCTGTATCTGGTGCATTTTTGTGTTCCATGAAAGATATAAGGGTATCAGGAATAGCCCTCCGCAATGCCGTGTCTGCCCTGCGCCGGTCGAGCCACGCCTGCGGACGCGTCTCTCCTTATCGGCTCGGTCAGCCAGTCAAAGCTACAGGCTATTCCTGATACCTAAATTGCACTACTCATTAAAATAGCAATTTTAATGATAGCTGGTATTAACCCGCATTTTTACGACATTTTTACCAGGACCATGTTTTTTACTTTGTGAAATAAAACCGTACACAATTCAAAAAGCCCATAAATTAGGCTTTTTATTTTTGCATATTTACAAAATTCACAAACTTTCCAGGTAACAAAAAAAGCGGTCAGTTGACCGCCGTCCTTAGACATGTCCTTACTCACGCAAGAACATTTCCTCAATCCTATAATTATTATAACATGGTAAAATAAATTTGGCATGTCTATGCCCCTACATCGCTGTAAAAAGCTAGAAAGGAGCAATATCATGCAAGAAGTAATTTTCTCAATCCTAACTATTCTGTTTTTGCACGAACTTCACTTAGTCCTACATGAACTAAATGAAATGCTTAAGCGTTAAAAGTAATGCATTAACAGACCAAAGCCGTCCTTCGGGGCGGCTTTTTTGGTAGCAAAAAGGCGATAGAATCGCACAAACGTGGGTTCCATCGCCTTTGGTAATTTGGTATAATATACCTAAATCAATAAAAAAAGCACTTACAGAATTGGTAGTTCGGGCAGGTGCTTTGATTAATATTTCGTTTGATAATATTATACAACAAGTTTTCCCTTGGTCAAAGGGCAAACTCTATTTAATGCAACACGAATAATTAATTAAAGCCCCTGCAAGTGCTTCACACACAGAAAGGGGCTTTTAAAATGCCAAAAAAGAATTATTACAATGTCAATCAAGAATATGCTGAGAAGTTTTACCAGCTTCCTATGGTCTTCTTTACCAATGAAAAGTATAAGCCACTGAAATTAGAAACTAAGGTGGCATACGCAATCCTTAAAGATCGTTTCTCCTACTCCGTTAAAAACAATTGGGTTGACGACAATGGCAATATTTACTTCATCTTCACTAACCAAGAGTTAATGAACATGCTTAATTGCGCTAAGGAAAAAGTAGTTAAGATCAAAAAGGAACTAGAAAAAGCAAATTTACTTGAGCAAAAAAGAATTGGATTGAATCAACCTAATAGATTATATTTGCTCCGACCAGAAGTAAATGCCGACGATGTGTACCTAATTTCACACCACAATGACCCCTCAGCCCTACAGCCACAAGGAAGTTCGATTTTCGAACTTCCAGACCACAAGGCCTCAGCCCTACAGCCACAAGGAAGTTCGATTTTCGAACTTCCGGAAAACGGGGCCTCAGCCCTACAGCCACAAGGAAGTTCGAAAATCGAACCCTATCTATACTATACTTCTTCTGAAGATACAATTAAGACACAGGAAAATACTCAATTAGATTTCTCCCCAAGTAATTACACTCCTGCAGAAATCGATGCACAAAATAAAGACTTAGTAAAAAATGCTGCTAACTACTACACTCAAACTGATACAAAAGACACAGTTATCTTTAACCAAGATACTTATAAACTGTTAAGTATGTGGGTTAAAACTCCTAAAGATTTGGCTAGAATAACTGGCATCGTTCTTAATGCTAAGAACAGTGTTGTTAAGGAGTTAAAAAAGCAAAATATAAAATATGCTGAAGCTGTTTTGAATATTGATGGTAATCGTAAGTTAAGTTCAAGTGATATTCAGTTCCTCAATGAAATGGGAATCGAGCCTCATAAACTACAAAAAGAAATCAGCAATACGATGAGACGGGTACTTAATCGGACGCGAAGAATATATGACGAAGGTAAAAAAGTTAATATCGAAAATTACATCTTTGGAGCTTATAAGAATATGTTCCAGAATTACGCGGATGAAATTCTAGAAAAAAGAGAAGCTATCAGCAATTAATATATGCGTGCATCAATGCGCACTAGTGCAAACAAAAGGAGAAAATTATGTCTAAAAAATTCTACACAGTCGCTGATATTGCAAAGTCTACAGGCTATAATCGTTCAACAATTACTCGTTGGCTGGCTAAGCATAAAATTAAAAATGCACAGATGAAAGGTAATGCACCTTTATACTCTGCACAAGTGTTAGAAGACTTTAAGAAAGCCCATGATAATAGGGATACTAAGCCAGATGCAAAGGAAGCTTTGATGCAGGAAAAAAATGCGCGCATTAAGGCACTATCTGAAGAAGTGGAATTCTTAAAATCACAGCTGGCTATTAAAGATCAACAGATAGATACAGCTAATAGATTAGCTGACCAGGCACAGAAATTAAATCTCGCTGATAAACCACAACTAATGCATAAAGACAGTGATGAGACGAGCTCTGAGAAGTTAGATTCAGATAAAAAGACTGATAAACACTGGTATAGTTGGATTTTTAGATAGATTAACTAAAAATGATAAAAAAATGTGTATTAACTATTGACATTTAATGCTAATTTTATAAAATGATAAACAAATTGAAAAAGGTTGTATTCACGTCATTAGTAACGCTTCTGTTAAGTGTTCCCACTGCTGAAGTAGTTTCAAATAGTGTGCAAGCTGCCGAAGTGACATCTTCTTCGACTCAAACGGCTTCTGATAGCAGTACACAGACTTTTCAAGTACCAACCAATGGTATTTCTTTTCAGAATGAACAATCATTAAATGAATCAAAAATTGGTTGGGGAAAAGGTGCTAAGGTTGCAGTTAAAGCAGTATTAAAAAATCGAAATAAATTAGTTAGTGCCGTAGGAAAAGTGGCAGGAAGAAAAGCTGCTGTAGAAGTTGGAAATGTTCTCAATAAAGTTACTCCCACGCTAAGAAAACTTTCAAGATGGGAAGATTTATCATTTAAGGCAGTTCAAGATCAAATTGCTAGTGCATTAATCGCATCACATGTTAACCCAAGTACCGCTAGAACATTAGCATATTGGATTAGATTAGGTCTGGAGTTGTTGGTCTAAAATGCATGAATCTGATGAATTAACATATACACTGTATTTGATGAGATCCGTTTTGCGTGATTGTATTGATAAACTGGATTTCCCACCTAATAGAGAAGCATTTCTCTTGTACTATGGGATTTCTTCAAAACAATCTGATGAAATTGACAAGCTATTTTTGGATATTCTCAGACAGAAGGACAAAATTAGTTTTACAGATTTCAAACAGATACTGAATGAAAAATTGGATACTGATTTTGACTCTCAGATTGTTAAAGCAATGTTGCAGGCATATAAAGATTATCAGCCATTGGCTATTTCAAAAATTATTGAGTAATACAATTCTATTTAATTATGGCTTTGCACAAAGCATAACTATTTGTTATAATAAAACCACATCAAGAAAGACATAAATTTAAGAAAAGAAACTAAGCAATGATGTATCGCGAAGAAAGTAATCGCAGAGAAAGCATCATTGCTTTTTTTGATGCTTTCGCAAGTAATTTTCGAGTTTCACACTCTCGACCTTTAACAGAAATCAATCTAAGAAAAAGGAGTGACTAAAATGGCACAAACCGCAGAATTAGTAGACAGAAAAGCTAAATTTGTGATGGGAACTAAGCTTGCTAAGGGCGGCCAGTATAACTTTACCCTTCAAAATTTGAAGGATGGAGCAACACCAGATGCAATTTATGCAGTAAGCGAAGCTTTAACAGATGTTTTTGACGCATCATGTGATGAAATCTATGCAGTAGACAACTCACGTGTTGTCCCACAAGCTTAATCATAGAAAGGAGAATAGACCATGAAGAAGGTTTTAAAATTAAAGTTTAAGACTGCAGAAGACAAAACTAGCATGATCACTGTTAGATATCCTAAGCAGGATCTTTCAGCTGAAACTGTTAAGTCTGCTATGCAAAAGATCGTTGATGCCGCAGCCTTTGAAAAAGACGGCGTAGCTATCTACGCTAAGGTTGTTGGTGCTGAGTACTACACCACTCAAACTGACGATATCTTTGCATCAGATGCAAAAGCTGAATAATGCTTAAGGGAAGGGATTTGGTTCCCTTCCCGTTTTTTGTAAGGAGAGAAAATGAAGGACTATCTAAATTTAGTAGGATATGCTCAGCCCATATATCGTAAATGTGAGCTTTGCAGTCGGGTTAAGGATGTCAGCTACCGCTTGGATGTTAAAAACGCTGAGAGCTCAAATATGCTGGTCGGATCGCTCGATTTATGCAAGGTTTGTGCTTCAAACATGGGTGAGATTATCCGGAAAGGATAAGATATGGACATTTTTAAGATGATTATGGATCAAGCTGCTGGGGTGGCAATCGCAATTTTGCTGATAATGCGCATAGAAACTAAGCTGGATGGGCTTACAAATGCTGTTATCAAGCTATCTGAAGCAATTCGGCCCACTGGCAAAGATTCATTGTAGACACACGACCAATTTCTATATTTATGCAATCGATGAAAAAAATCATAAATGAGTTCATAGAGGAAATGCGCCTGGAAGGCAAGGCTGGCGGTACTTTAAGGGAATATAAGCAACGATTAGAAGAGATTGAGACCTATCTCAACAATAAGAATTTAACTATACAAAATACAAAAAAGGCAGATTTATCAGATTACACTAAGACACTTTTTAAAAAGCGTCAGAAAATCACGACAATCAGAGGAAAATTATCGACTTTTAGGATATTTTGTTTATGGGCATTTAAGAAAGGCTATATAGCCGAAGTGATAATCAGTCCGGACGACTATCCAAAAAATGTCAGCGTCAATCGAGTAAAAAGATTAACGAATGAAGAATTACGCATTTTTAAAGCATATATTGAAAACTTGCAAGAGAATGCCAGAGCTGCTTTTTGGCTTCTGTATGGATCAGGCTGTCGTGTAGCTGAAGCTGCGCATCTTAGACCTGAAAACGTAACTCTTCGAGGAAAATCAGTTTTTATCGATATTAAAGACGCAAAATGGGGCAGTGATCGATGCATACCTATTATCAACGAAGAAGCCGCCAAGATCGTATGGAAGTATCGAAGCGAGCTTGAAATTGATAATCGACCGCTATTTAGGCTATCTAAGAGAACATTACAAGGATATGCCACTCAATTTGCAAAAGACACTGGCATAAATTTCCACTGTCACTTGCTGAGACACACCTTTGCGGCGCTTTTAACTGAAAAAGGCGTGCCCCTAACAACGATACAGTATCTCTTGGGACACAAGAGTTTAGGAATGACAGCTCATTATGCTCAATCAGCATTAGTAGATCTGTCAGACATTACACCAGAAATATAATTTTTATAAGGGAGAAAAAGAAGATGAACGACATTAAGATTTTAGGAAGATTAACTGACACACCAGAAATTAAGAGATCAGCATCAGGCCGTGATTATGCATGGTTTACAGTAGCTGTGCCACGTCAAAATAATCGCGATGAAGCTGACTTTATCCGTTGTGTTGCTTTTGACAAGCTGGCAGCTGCAATTGTTAAGCATTGCGGAAAAGGTCGTCAGGTACTGTGCAATGGGCGCTTACAAGTCTCAACTTCAATCGACGATGACACTAAACGCATCAGATATCATCACACGGTTGTGGTAGCTTCAACTCACTTCTTACATGATCCTAATAGAGCAAGTGCTATGGATCCTGCTATGGCTGCATAGTCTTTTATCACGAGAATGGCTGTCAACGGTACCGGAGCACGCAAAGCGTGTGAGGATAAGGAGTTGACAGCATCTATAAGCTTATAAAGCTATTAAAAAGGAAACCAAATTTATTTGGTCTTCCTGCCCAGCGGCGAGCGTTGGGGTTAGGGGCAAAGCCCCTTTTTTTATAACTTGTATGTACCCCCGGCTACTAATAGGGGGGTAATAAATACATGAATGCAGAAAAAAAGGATAGAGACAATGTTAAAAGTACAAATTGACTGGCTAGAGTTTACCGTGCTTAACACTCAATTACCCAAGGTGATTAACACGTTAGATCTTGGTTGGATGGATTTTTCACCGTTGGCCAAGAGAAGATTCGGGTACCATAATCAACTCAAATGGCAAGGTGGCAGTATTTTCGTCATGTTTACCGCCAATTCTGATGTTGTTGACCTGGATACTAAAATCAACCCGCAGAGCGGCATACACGTCATGATTACAGGACAAGGCTGCAGACAATACTCCGCAAAGCATGATCTAATGCACCTTATCCGCGTCCTCTCAGCACATGAACGCGTGAATTTTACGAGAATTGACCTGGCAGTCGATGATTTTGAATCAAAAATAGTCAGTTATGACAAAATTCACGATGCCGCGATCAAAGGGCACTTTACCTCTCGCTGGAGTAAATGGGACGAAGTCACGTCAAGACAAACGTCGACCAATGCATTTTTAGGTAGGACGATGTATTTCGGCTCTCAGGCTTCAGATCTTTTTTGCCGAGTATATGACAAGACGCTAGAGCGTAAGATTAATTCAGATCAGAAAGATATTCCTGAAAAATGGACACGCCTTGAAATGGTTTATCGCAAAGATCGCGCGAAAAAACTGGTAGATCACATGATAAATGGTCATAAATCTCCAGGCTACGTGCTGAGAGGAAGCCTCAAACAGTACTTACGATTTATTTTGCCGATAGCTGATCGAAATCAAGCCAGATGGCCCACGGCTCCTTGGTGGAGTGAACTTTTATCAAATGTCGAAAAACTACAGCTCACAATTGAAAAAGAAGATAAAACAATCGAAGACATGATTTCTTGGGTCGACCGTCAAATTTCTCCAACGCTTTCAGCTATTTTAGAGGCTCATGAGGGTGATTTAGCCTGGTTTAGATCAATTCTAGTCGAAGGCTCAAAAAGGCTCTCACAGAAGCATAAAGACGCAATTACACAATTTTTACAAAAGGAAGGAACTCCAGCATAATGTCACAAATGACTACTACAATTCAAACTCCACCAAGAACAGTAACTACCCAAAATTACCCTAGAATGGCTTATTGTTCAGCTATTACCACATCAACCCCTGAACACTATGAACGCTTGAAAATGCTTGGTATTAATACAGTAAGTGTGTGCTTGCACGTTTCAGGATTTGAGTATCATAAATTTGCAACCATTCATACTGACCTAGCGCGTAAGGCAGAGATGACCACACATGCTTTTATGATTACTGACCTTCATGAGCATATTGATGATGTCATTGCTTTTACCAAGCGTTTGGTAAAGCTCTATTACACCAGTAAGAGCAAAATTACCCTTTTGATAAACAGCGATAGATTCTGCAAGAATCGTGAAGAACGGATTATCGAAATGATCGATTTACTCTCTCGTTACCACGACCGCTCCTGCATTGATCTAGCCTTCTTCAAGCGTGACCTAGATGATGGCTTGTATGATCTGTCTAAACTGCCGAAAATGATTAATTTAACCATTATTAATTGCGGTGCCAAGGCTTCAGGCGTCCCGGAAGCTGGCACATGGGTTTATACTGATGAAGTGGAGGGCGATGTACAGTATCTGGCCTATGATTATTACGGCTACTATACTGACGACAGCGGCTATCAGCTTTCCTTGGTCGACTTTGACTATGTGGCACAACCTGGTGATACCTGGTACTCAATTGCACGCAGACATGGCATGCCTGTAGTTGATTTGCTCGCACTCAATCGGGCGATAGCAGAAGATCGCATATTTGCCGGACAAGTAGTCCGCATTGCTTAGTTTGCTTTTGTGCATGGTGCGGCGTAGTGCCGCGCGGTTGTAGACAGGAAGGCTCCTCAATAGC
>NZ_PCYR01000003.1:0-94971 GCF_002553805.1 Lactobacillus sp. UMNPBX19 | reverse complement strand
GTGTCTAACTAAAAAAATAAATCGACACTAAAAGATGTTTAAGTTGAAATTTAAATAAAAAATGAAGCCAAACTTCTTATTATGCTTGACTTTACGTAGAAAAAACCTCGAAATTCTTGTCCGAATTTCGGGGTTCATATCAATTTTCTTAACTGCTTAATTCCTTCTTAAAACTATCCATCAATAGGATTTTACAAAGAGCCTTTTTATTACCAAATATGTAGCAAACGTGTGGGATCAATCTTACTTAAATTAAATTGATGAACATGCTGGTGTTCGTTCTCTGGAAATTCTTTTACAAAATCAGCAATATTATATAGCCCAGTTGAATAAGACCAAACTCCCTTTACTTTTCGAATAGGATCTAACATTTCATTTCGAATTGGATATGCAGAAATTAAAAAGTGCTTATGGTGGAATTTAAATACAAAATATGGAAGCCTAAATTTTTCGATTACTTCTTCTCTAGTTTTACCTAAAGTTATAACGTTTCTATATGTTCCGTATTTCTTAGTAAATTCATCATTAAAAGAAAAGTAAAAGTTAGAAATATGCACATGTGGAAAATCTTCTGGTCTTACCTTATCTGGTACACAAATCACATGTGAATAATGATCTAAATTCTTTTCTTTTTGACTTAAGGCCCGTTCCATTCCATTCGGTAAAATTGAATAAGCCCAAGACGGAACTTCCGGATGAGCTTTATATTGCTCATACATCATTTTAATTACGTCAGGTTTCACCCAATCATAGTGAATTCTAACCTGATTACGCTGCAGTAAGCTTTCTAAAGTGTTATTTTGCATTAAATCGACTACAAATAATTCATAGCGATATTTTTCAACCCATGGACGAAAATGTTCAATTTTATCTGGCGTGATATGAGTTCCATCAACAATGATAGTTTCTCCATAGGCCATCTTATGCTGTACCAAATTATCAACCATTTGCTCTGTACGTACAGTAACATGACGTGGAATAACTTGATGCAGGTGATCTGTACTTTCCTCATAATAAACCGTCAAATCAGCTAATAGCAGCCTAATTTCATCACGAGAAATAGCGTAAGGCTGCAAGTGGTGACGAGCAATAAAGGAAGATTTTCCAGATCCAGGTGCTCCTCTTAGTAAAAATATTTTACGCATTATTTTCTCCTACTCTACAAGAATTTGTTCAAATATACTCGTAAAAAATTTTACCATAAAAATACCTATACAAACTATTAAAAAAAGAGTAGACTAGTCGGCTACTCAATCAATGTAGAATTTCTTTCTTTATAATATGCAAATTAGTATCAAAAGTATAAACAATTGGCTCTGCATTGGGCACCTCTACTTTTACAATATCCTCATTACTGATATCTTCAATTTTTTTAATCAAGGCACGTAAACTTGAGCCATGGGCTACAACCAATTGATCATGACCTGCCATTAATTCAGGTGCAATATGATCCCAAAAATAAGGCATTAATCTCTCCTGCGTTTGATGTAGACTTTCTCCTTGGGGCATTAGACGCATATCATACCTTTGATATCTACGATCTTGCACGGGCTGCGTTAATAAAGGAGGCACACTGTCAAAACCACGTCTCCATTCTAAGACTTGCTTAGTACCAAAAATTTTCTTTGAAACATCCTTCTTAATACCGCGAAGTGCTCCATAGTGACGCTCATTTAAACGCCAAGTCTTAGTAATAGGTAAATATAAAAAGCTACAAACATCTGCAATAATATTAGCTGTCATAATTGCACGCGATAAGACAGAAGTATGAATATGCGTTGGCACAAATCCAGCTATTTTTTCCACCTTAAGACCTGCATTTTTTGCCTGTTCAATCCCCTTTTTACTTAAAGGCACATCATTCCAGCCCGTATAAACATTGTCACGATTAGCTATACTTTCACCATGCCTAACTAAAACTAATTTGGCCAACTTTCTTCTCACCTACTTCATTTAAATCATAAAAAACAAAACAATTCCGGTAATGGTAAAAACGACCCCTAATATTGTAAAGGAAATGATATCAGCTTTACTATCAGATGGAATACCAGTAAGCAATTTTTTTGTTCCATTAATAGAATCACTTTGAATTTCTTTCGTTGCTACTTTATGTTTTTGATAACGATTGTAGGCAGTGTATAAATCCCATAATCCAATTAATAAAACTATGACTGCAACCCAAATATTTACCTTCATTTTATTTATCATCCTTGTGTATGCCTGTGCCATTTACTTTTTGGTCTAAGTTTCGAACTGCTTTCTTAAAAGCTTTAACCGAATTCTGATAAGCTTTGCCACCGTTTTGTTTCAAAAAATCCCCAGCTTGTTGTCCTTTTTCAGTTAAGTAGTCTTTGATATCGGGCCAATCATTTTCAGCAAAATCTTTAAATTGGTCTGTAGCTTTCTTTTGATAATTTTTTAGATTTTCTTTTAGATCATTAGTATCGAATTTCATTTTTTCTCCTTAAAATAAAAGGCTTTGCCCCTATTTTACCAAATAGCAGCAAAACCAGATTAACTAATCTTCTTTATCATCAAAAATCATTTTATCACTAATTCCACGTGTACATTCTGCCTGAAGTGTCACATGGTTAATTCCAAGCGGCTTTAATTTTTTTGCAATTTCTGTGTATATCTTTTCTAATTGCACAGCATCTAAATTTTTATCCACATTAATATGTGCATCTAACATCGTCACATTGTCTGAATATTGCCAAACATGCACATGGTGAATGTTATTCACATGTGGACAAGATAAAACTAATTCATTTATCTTATTTAAATCAATGCTAGGATTCGTTTCCATTAAAATATTAGCTGCTTTAATAGTAACTTCATAAGCTTCTTTAAGTAAAAAGACGGAAGCTGCTATCGTTAAGACTGGATCGACCCAGTAAATTTTCCAAATTGAAATCACAATCGCTCCAATTACAACTGCTACACTAGTTATTGCATCTGAAAGCATATTTAAAAATGTAGCTTTTGCATTAAGACTCGTCTTAGCTTCCTTCATAACTACTAGCATAGAAATTAGGTTAGCAGCTAAGCCGATTAAAGAAACAATTAACATGATTTTTCCTTTAATCGGTTCTGGATGACTAAAGCGTTGAATTCCTTCGATAAATAAATAAATACTGATTACTATTAAAATTATCCCATTAGTAAAAGCTGCTAGTATTTCCGCTCGATCATAGCCAAAAGTCTTGCTATTATTTCGCTTTCTCTTAGCAATTAAATTAGCAACAAAGGCTAAAATAATTGATCCAACATCGCTTAAATTATGTACGGCATCCGAAAGCAGAGCAAGTGAGCCTGAAACTGCTCCACCGATAAATTCCGCAATTGTAATAATAATATTTAATAAAGTTACCCAAAAATAACGTAGTGATGATTTATTCTTCATATTTTTTCTCCATAAATATATCGAATTTGGTATACTTATTACAGAAAGTAATAATATTCCATTTTCGATATATTGTCAATAAGAGGTGCTAAATTATGACACAAACAGATACAAATTTAGTCAGTGAAGCAGCCAAAATCTATAAAGTTTTAAGCAATAGTAGACGAATTTCAATTTTATTTTTTTTACGGAATGCTTCAAAAGAAGTCGACGTCTCAACAATTGCCACTACTCTCGACCTTGCGCAGCCGGTTGTATCAAAACAATTAGGTATTTTAGAAAAATACAATTTGGTTAAACATCATAAACATGGAACTCATGTCTTTTATTTTTTAAATGACCCTGACGTTTTATCAATGATTGATGCCATGATTGAACATGTAGAACATACTGCCAAAGAACATCCCACAAACTTATACTAAAAAAGATGCAACTTGATAGCTGCATCTTATAAATTTGGAATGTCAGTGTTTTTTACACCATAATTAATTATTTTAAATTTTCCATTATCATCAATTATTCCACGTGTCACACTGCCATTGTCTGGAAAGGGAATATCGTGATCATGTGTAGTTTGATCCCAGTATTTAATTCCCAAAGTCTTAATAAAGTCTCCGTGAGACACAATTAAAACTCGTCCTAGCCCTTTTGTTTCTTCAGCTAGTTGGCTAACAGCTTGGTCCATTCGATTATTGAGGGCTTCTGCATCTTCTGCTAAATGACGTGGATCAGCTTTCTTAGTTGCTTCACGAAAATCATGGATTCCTAGGGTTTGAATGATTTTTACCACATCATTTGTTGGTTTCATCCCTCCAGCTACAGCAACTTTTTCCCAAGTTTCGTCAATATCGTCACCTTCAAAAGTACCAAAGAATACTTCACGAAAAGCTGGAAGTTTTTTTATTTTACCAATCTCAGAAACTTCATTTGTATCAGCAATTAAGTGAACTGTATCAATGGCTCGCTTTAAGTCAGAACTATACATTTTATCAAAATGAACCTGAGATAAATTAGATGCTGTTATTTTTAAGTCATTAATTCCTTTTACAGTTAGTGGAGAATCAGCCCAGCCTTGAACTTTATTCAACTGATTAAACATTGTTTCCCCATGTCTTACTAAATAAACTTCAGTAGCCATTTTTACCCTCTTTTCTTAAATTGTTTCACAAATTTTCTTTCAATTATCTCAATGTTAACAGAATATTGCGTTAATTCAAGTATTTTTAAAAGCAACCCTATATTTAGTGTTTCACAAAATTCTTAGTACAACATATCTTAGTTTTATCTATAGTTATATACGCAATTGTAAGTTTATTTTTTTAATCTTTAAATTAAAAAATACTATTTTAATGGGTTAAAATAAAAGTTGTATAGTACTTAATAAAAAGGAGGACTTTTTTATGACAAAAGTTGCTGTTGTCTTCGCAGATGGCTGTGAAGAAGTTGAAGGACTTAGTGTCGTTGATGTACTACGTCGTTTAGATATTGATTGTGACATGGTCGGTCTTGATAAAAAAGAAATTAACGGAGACCATCGTATCTTACTAACCTGTGATAAAGTTGTGGATGATTCACTTTTAGAGTATGACTTAGTAGCTTTTCCAGGTGGAAGAACTGGAGCTTTAAACCTTAGAAACAATGAAAAACTAGCTAAGCTTATGATTCAAAGAAATAAAGAAGGCAAATGGGATGCAGCAATGTGTGCCGCTCCGATTGCTTTAGGTCACTACGGCTTGCTAGAAGGAGCTAACTACACCTGCTATCCTGGCTTTGAAAAAGAAATTGAAAAAGAAATTGAAAAAGAATGTCCAAACGGCCACTTTAGCACTGATATTACAGTTGTGGATAAAGAACATAAAATTATCACCAGTCGTGGACCAGCTACAGCCTGGGCCTACGCTTATACAATTGCTCAAACCTTAGGTTATGACACCAAAGAATTAGAAAAAGCAATGCTTTATGATTATCTAGCCAAAAATATTAATCAAAGCCTCTAGTTAACCACATCGAAAAAGAGACCAGATTTTATATCTGATCTCTTTTTTCGTATATAACAGCTAAAATAAGCAAATAGCTTTTAATCTATCCCTTAAATTAAAAGCTTGTGTAGTTAATATCAAGCTTACGGTCTTGTCTCAGCACTGCACTACACTTAATTACAATTAATTTTTCTCTAAGCACTTATTATACTTAATGTAATATCTTTTATTTTAGATTAAACTAATTTATTTTATAAACGTGCGATTTGATAGCCATTTCTTAAAAAATGTTCCATTTCTTCTGGTTCTCTACCAGTTAAGCGATGAAAGTCATCAGATGTTGCACTAAGAAGTCCCTTAGCTCCTCCAGCATACATTGATGCAAGTTCTTTTCCATCGCCTTCAGCAGCATAAATCTTTGCAAATTCATCAGTTGTTACAGGTGCATAGCCAATTTTATGGTCAGTGATTCGAGACATAATATATGATAATTCAACCATATTATAATTTTTATCCATACTTAACAGATAAGTTTGCCCTTGATCTCGCATTACTGGTTGCATGGCTAAACAAGCAATTGCATGAGCACTATCATTTCTTGTAATAAAGGATAATGGTTCGGCCCCAACTGGATAAATAATATTTTTTCGTTTAATTAGTTCTTCTAGATATGGGACCAGCGGATCCGCATACAAACTATTTTTCACAATACTATATTCAATTCCTGAGCTAGCAAGTCTTCTTGGTACATATGCATAAAATGGAGACATTACAAATGGATTATTTTCTTGATCTGCAAAAAAACTTACAAAAATCAATTTAGATTTAACTTCTTTTACAACTTGTAAGACATTTTCAAATTCTGTAATTCTTTTCTGCAAGTTATAAGTAATGCTGGGAATATAAATTACCAGATCAACGCCAGCAACTGCTTTTTTAAGGGTGTTGATATCAAAATAGTCTAATTTTACTTTTTCTACCGCAAGATCACTAAATTTATTAGTCTTTTTTAAGTTATGGATTCCAACTCGGATATTCTTTTCCGGAGTCATTGTCCTCAGCCAACGAGTAACTTTTTCTCCTAAATTGCCTGTTGCGCCTGTAATTAAGTATTTCATATAAATAACATAGAACCTTTCTTAAGATTAACTTTCTATATTATTATAGTTCAAAACCTTTAGAAATTCTTAATGTTAGTTTAAATATATGGTTTTACTTATTGGGCTATTTATTATAAGTTATTGAATTTTAGCCATATATAAAAAAAGACATCCCTTTCGAGATGTCTTTTGCATAAAACGTAATATAAAATATTAACGCTTTGAGAACTTGTAGCTAGCAAAACTGGAACAATTATCCATTTTCAAGAATTAATATCCATTCGATTCCATACTATTTTTGAATTAATTCACCATATAATGGAAGAAAACGGAATAAAATTCTTTAACTTGGAAAGCATTGTGACCAATTGTGACCAATTTAGGTCGATTATCTTACTTAACTTCATCCTTAGTTGGATGGAGTTTTTTTGATATAAAACAATTAAGAAATAGGTTTACAATATAATCCCTTTCTATAAAGTAATTGATCAATAAGTTCAAACGCTTGCCTAAAATTCAATTATTTAACACCTCGTACTTGCGAGTTATTGCCAGTTCTATCAATGAAATTTTTGTCCTCTATTTTCTTGTCTAACACCATTTTTATCTTTCTTTACTAACTTTTGATTGAATAAACCTTTTTATATAATCTGCAGTATTTTGTTCTGTACACATTTGCTCAACCGCATTAATAAACTGAGGTAGCTGTGCCCTATTCAATTCTGCCTCGAGCTTAGCTTTTGCGTATTTTAATTGGTCTGATGAAGGTCTCACAAAACTTCTAACGGTATCAAGATCTTCTTCAAGCAACTTACATATTTGTTCCTTCTGAATTTCGTCTTTAAAAATTACTATATTTTTTAATAAAGTATCTTTCTGAAAAGCATCAGGACTAATACCTCTTTCTCTATTATTTAAGAAAAATTGTTCTATTGCAAAATCTAATGAGTCCGTTAATAAGTACTGAAAATATAATGGCTTGTCACTCAAAGGATTCAAAGAACCTATATTGGGCGCCACTGTTAAAAATCTTGTTCCATCAAGCCAAACAACCATAATTTCTTCCAATATCTGTCCGTGATACATGAGTTTTAAAGTATCCCAATTAATCGTAATTCTTGTCTGATTGAGAGAATATGATTCTACAATATTCCGCCCTTCATCATTGCTTTCCAAATACATACAATAATCGGGATCAAGAATATATCTAAATCCAACTTTATCAGTTTCAAAGTATTCCCAATTATCTATTTCATTTAATCTAGATTTGTATATTTCAATTGGAGTTAAATCCAAGTGGAATCTTTTTTTCCAAAGCCTTTCAACTTGAAAATCTGATGCAGTTCCATTAATAGGTGTTTCAACATCATTTAACCTACAAAAAATTTGACCTGGTCTAATAACATTCTTACATTCTTTTGGATGATACTCCTCATTTAAAAACACAGGAACATCATCACTATTTTTAATAATAATAACATCTATTTCATGATTATCTATTTTTAAACTTCTAACCTTAATATTAGGAACAGAGTGATTAGCAATTGGTAAATTATTTATATAACTTGTTAATTTGTCAGTAGTTAATCTATTATTATCATTTTCTACGCCTATAATTTTATGATCATTATCTCTAATACCAAGTAATATATAACATTCTTCATGATGAGGTGTATTAACAAAGCTAAATATATCTTTTATCATTTCATCCTTCTGGTGTTTGGTATACCACTCCAGCTTAAAATCATGAAGTTCATCTTCATCCACTTTTATAAGACTATTGATCTTTTTTTCAAAATCTGTCATCACTTTTCCCCAGCTATCAATTTTTCATACATCTTAAACAAGTGAGCAACAGCATCACTTTCTGTAGTTCCCTTAACAGGTAACCCATAGGCTTCCATCACTGCACGATCATTATTTTGATGCGCCTTAAGCAATTCTCTTGGCATAGTTAACGGATCATAGAGATCAGCTAGAGAACTATCTGGATATAATGCACGTGCGTCTAAGATAGCTTTTGCTGTCTCTTCTATTTTAGCTTTTTGTTCTTTAGTTGACTTAGGCCATGGGAAGTTATTATAAATTGCTGGTGCATACCTATAATCGCTTTTCAATCTACCACATACCGTTCTCATCCACGCCATGTGCATATTAGATGTTAACAAACCAAACAAATATATTGAATCTGTAGGAATTATATATAACTGATTGCTTGCGATAATATCTTTTTTAATAAATCCAATTGGAACATATCTTCTTTTACCACTTGACATTGCTGGAACAACTAAATAGTTAGTATCAGGTTGTCTGATTTGCGTAAATAAAGTTGGTGTAGAGGCATCTTCTCTCACTGAAGCAGTTTTACTATTTTTTCTAAATGATTTAACCCTATCTATTCTTTCAAGGATGAATTTGTTGTTCCTAATGTCTTTTGGATTGGTATTTACTAACCATAAACAATATCTTTGCTGATTATTGATAAATTCTCTACTTCCCATATATGGACGAATCAAGTCTATACTATCTGGATATTCTCTAATAAATTGTTGATATTCCTGCTCATTCAAAATTAGGTTATTACCATCTGTAGGCTGGCTTCCCTTAGTCATCTTAGGAAAATTTCCAAATCTTATTTTTCCTCTGGATTGTATAAAAACATCTGGTGCATCCAATAAATAGCCATTTATATGCTTTACTTTCTTAATTTTACCATCGTCAAATATGAATTTATCATCTTTAGTTTTATAATCTGTAAAACCAATTATTACACAGTGTACTGCCGCTTTGCTCTTAGCTTCACTTGTCCATACAAAGGTGTTATAAGCAAACTGAATTTCTAGATTCTTTTTTTCCAAGTATTGCCAAAGAATAGAAACTGATTCTCCTTGACAAATAGAATTCGTAGAAACCAAGGCAGCCCTAATCTTAGTTTTATGCATATAATTTATCGCCTTATTATACCAGGCACAAACATAATCTAATTTTCCATGTTTGCCTAAATCATGAAAAACTATTTCCATATCTCTTATTTGCTCACTATTTCTCCATTGATGTCCGATAAAGGGCGGATTGCCCATAATATAATGACAAGCATAGTTAGGAACTACCCTATTCCAATCCATCCTTAAAGCATTGCCTTCATGAATATTCGTATATGTTTTTAAAGGTAAGAAATCCCAATCGGCATAAAAAATATCTTTAGTTTCTTCTAGCATCTGGCTCTCCGCAATCCATAAAGCGGTCTTGGCAACAGATACAGCAAAGTCATTAATTTCAATTCCATAAAATTGCTTAATAGAGACTTTAATAATATCTTTAGCCTGACCAACATCAAGTGAAGGATTCGGATAAATCAATTTAATAGCATCATTTTCCAAGCGTCTAAGTTGCAAATATGTTTCTGTTAAGAAATTGCCTGAACCACATGCAGGATCAAAGAATGTTAGGTTTGCTAATTTTTCTTGAAATGCACTAGCCTTCTTTTTTAATATAGCAGGTTGTTTAGTCTTTTTAATTTCATTTAATTCATTTTTTAAACCAGCCATGAATAATGGATCAATTACTTTATGAATATTTTCAACAGAAGTATAGTGCATCCCTCCCTGACGTCTTGTTTCAGGGTTTAATGTTGACTCAAATACCGCGCCAAAAATAGTAGGACTAATCTCAGACCAATCAAATTCATCACTGGCTTTACGAAGGAGTAGATCTCTCAATTCATCAGTAAAAGGTGGAATTTCAATATTTTCATCCGAAAACATTCCACCATTAACATAAGGAAATTCTGCTAATTTTGGATCATCATCAGCTAAATAAGGATCACGGTCTTTAACTTTAGTATCTAATACCTTGAATAACCTAATCAAAGCACCTCTTATATGTCTAGAATCAAATTCTTCAAGGTAATCATGAAACATATTTTTCTTACCAAAGATGCCAGCATCTTCTGCATAAAGACAAAATACAATTCTGACACAGAGTTGATTAATACTTTTTTGTGAATGCTCATTTTCTGGATTTTTGTATTGATCTAAAAGTTCATCATAAATTTGACCAACCAGTTCACCCGCACTTAAGGAAACCTGTTTTTCTTTTTCTAGATGTTCATTACTCTTATCTACTAAGAATTCAAGTTGATAATAGCTAGTTTCAAGGTCTTTTAATTCAATCTTCACCGGTTCTGAATTAGGATGTTCCATATCATAGATACGAAATTCTCTAAAGTTACAAGTAACAATCCAACGTGGTCGGCGTGAATATGGTAATGCAGCAGAATATCTTTGAGCCTGTTGAAAGGGTGTTAATAACCTCCCATCTGATTGTTTAATTGCCTTATCTAAATCCTTATTACTTCCTTTTTGTTCAATCATCACATGTGTTTGCTCAATGTAGCCATCAATAAAACTATCGTGTGATAATTTTACTTTTTCTTCAAACTTAATGAAGTTTTCTGGATTTTCAACACCTAAAACTTCACGCAACAAAGACAGCCAAAATGATTGACTGTCTTGTTTTTCTCTTCCACGATCTTTCCAATCTTGTATAAATTGTTTTGCATTTCTTTTTTGTGTTGTTACGTCCATTGTTATACTCACTTTGTTTAGGATTCAATAAGTAGATTATATCTCAACTATTTTTTGGCTTCTATTCACTATCTAAAACTTCATCCAAATCGATTTCGGCTTGTAAGTTGTCACAAAAGAATGGATCCATCTCAGACTGTTCTTCTATTAAAGTGCTAATATAGGTTTCCCCTGCATCTATAACTTTTTCTCTCATTTCAGACCATGGTCTATCTGAATTAGTTACTGGTTGATGCGCATACCATTCTGGACCATTAACTAAAGATTCCATAAGATCATCAGTTTCATATTTAATAATCGAAGAGAACATATTAAATATTTCTAATCCATTATTATGGCTATCACTAACATATTTTTTTAATACTTTTGGAATTTCCTCAACAAAATATTTTTCTAATCTGTTATCTAATTTCTTTGTTCCTTTATCGAAAAAGACTTCTTGATGTGTTTTTTTTATCTCATCCGAAACATAATAGTATACATATGCTGTAGCTGACACAAGTGAATTAAAAACAGCTGAATCATCTGGCTTTTCAGGTCCAAGCGAATTCTCATACTTAGCAAAAATTTTTGTAAAAGGTAAGTAGGTATATAAGCAATTATGAACAAGATCGCTATATTCTGTACTTTGTTCCAAATATGTGACCCCTGTTTCAAATACCTCCCGCATAAGATAATCATATTCACTGTCTTTTCCCCACACTAATTCATATTGTGAAGAAAATTTAAGATTCCTAACAATACATTTTGATATTTTATCGTTCAATAAATACGGATTTCTTTTAGGTATTCTCTTATTATGCATAATACTAGATAATAATTTTTCTCTATTGCAATATCCATCAATTATTTGAAAATTCATAACTTTTAATTTTTGCTTTCTTTTTAACACACGATTAGCAATTTTAGTATAAATTTCTTCGGTAAGTTCCTGGATCGAATTCATAAGCAATCTCTTTCTAAAAAAGTAGTAGAAAATTTTTAAAAATATTTTATTTATACACCCATTCTACTACTTAAATTTGATAGATAATGTATTTAAATCAAAAAAGGACGTGATTATCATGTACTAATCAAAAAACAAGATTAATTATCAAAAAAGAAAGGAAAAATTTAATATGAAAATTAGACGAAATTCAGGCTACTCAAAAGAGGTAGCAAAAATGTACATTCCTAGTGATGTACAAATCTTTTCACTGTCAACTGAACTCACCAAACAGGTTAAGTGGATTGATGGTAAACCCACCAATGAAATAAATGGTTATCAAGCTTGGTTTGTCGCAGAAGGTACTGAACCTTTTAAAGTTAAATTTACTAAAAGAGTCAGTCTTCCAAAAATGTTAAATCAAATTTCATTAACAAATCTTGAGGCTTGTGAAGTTGGATCAAATGTGTATTTTAAAGCAACAGATCTCGAGGTGATTAACTAATGTTACATGAAGAAACTTCTCGATATATCACTCAATGTTTAAATATGGCACTAGATCTATCGGGTGAAACAAGCTATACCAACAGCTTCAAAGTGATGGTCAAATCCGATGGATTTCTATTCATTCCCAGAATGCCCGCAAGTTATCCACTTGATAATGATCTGTATCAACGGATTTATAAAATTGCTAATGCGGCATTATACCCATATAAATCATTGTTAAAGCAGTCAACCATGTATCTAGTAGCAACAGATGATATTGATTTTGGTTCAAAAAGAGCCTTCTACTACCCTTGGACTGGCGTAAGTAAAAGACTCCAAATCTCGGATATGAAATCATATCTTGCTTCTGATACTACTAAAGAAATTCAAATCATGCAAGATGTATCCATTGACTATAATAAAGTCACTTCAATCTTAATTGCTGGTAATAGTGGATCTGGAAAATCATATGCATTAACATACCTGCTTACGATGTTACATTTAAAAAATATTTCGGATCTTTATATCATTGATCCAAAATGTGACGTACCAGCACGTTGGGCTCATATTTATGGACTAGATGATAGAACTATTTTTCCAACTCAAGAAATCTCAAATAGTGACTTTGTCAACCGATGTAATGAGATTTTAGCTAAATTAGTTAAAACTATATACAACAGGCAACGGATTTTATACGAAAATCCACATCATCAATTTAAACATCTTACAGTTTGCATTGATGAGGTGTTGGCTCTTACAGATGGTTTGCCGAAAAAGATTAAGGATAGTTTCTTTTCATTACTATCACAAATATCTCTTTTAGGAAGAGCAACACGAGTTCATCTCTTATTAATAAGCCAACGTTTCAGCAATGACGCTATTCCAATAGCTGTTAGAGAGCAAGCTAACGTTTGCTTGCAACTTGGTAACATCAACAGGAAAACAACTCAATTTCTTTTCGATATTGACCCAGATGGCATTTTAGTGCCTACAGGAAAAGGAACTGGCTTATTTCAAATAACCGACAATACTCATCCTTTTCAGGTACTACCTTTGTTAACGCCTACTTATAAGATTAAGGACGGTATTTTATGACAAAACCCATTGAATATAAGCCTAGTCCATTTAGGCTATACTTTCCATTAATAATGTTTTGCAGTAGCTTAACATTAACACTCGTAAATATTGGACTGTATCATTTTTGGAAATACTCAGATATTTACCTATTAATTACAAACGTAATTAATATTGTTGGATTTTTTATTATTGTAATCATTCAAATAGTTCGTTCCACCTTTATTAACCACATTAAATCTCTATTTCTAACTTGGGATATCCATCACAAGCTAATTATTCCAAAGCAAATTAGTGATTTTACGACTAAGCCCAAGTCAAGCCCAACCAATGACATTTATAACTCATACCTGCGTCAAACGTATGGAGAATTTGTACACAATAACCTGTATATCTGTGTTAGAATTCCCAACAATATTGAAGTTGCTAAATTACTGGATGATAAATTAATCAAGTTACGTGAAAGCATTGTTAATCAATATCCTAAATATTCTTTCACAGGCTTTGAACGTAAAGGTGTTTATCTAATTAGTGTAGGTACAAAATAAGATTCTACGAGCGCCGTAGCACGCGTGCCCTGCCAAGGGATAACGCGTAAGCGAAGGCGCTCGTAACTTTATACAGTTTTTCTGTGTAAATATTATAAAAAACATTGATATATCGGGGCTGAGAGCTTGTTATCAGCCCCGAAAATAAAATGTGTAATTTGTGTAAAAAAAGATTTAATTTATATAATACGAGGAGAAAACAAAATGTGAAAAAGGCAATTAGAGCTAGACAATTCATGTACACCCAAGATCTTGACCATCTCCCTTTTAAAAAGGAAAAGCTAAAAGATATTCTCGAAAAGTCAGATGCCGAAGAATGGGCATATATACTCCATGATAAAGATATTGACAAAGATAGAAAATCTATTAGACCTCATTTTCATGTAGTTCTCAAGTTTAAGGATGCAAAGACAATTTCTCGGATAGCTAAATTATTTACTGATAAACAAGAATATATTGAAGTTTGGAGAAATACGATCGGGAATGCATATAGCTATTTAATTCATGAAACTAGTAATGCCAAAGATAAACACCATTATGATCCTATTGAAGTAGTATCTTCATTTGATTTTGAAACTAAAATCAAACAGATTAGAAAAAAAGTAGCTAAACCTTCTAAGAAAGATATAGACGACTTAATTGATGATTATTCTAACGAAATTTTGACGAAAACTAAACTTCAAGAAAAAATTGGTGTTTTAGAAATGGCAAAACACAAGACACTTTTAGATCACATTGATGATATTTTAGCTTACAAAAAACATCAAAAATTTCTTAAAGACTTTCAAGGACAAAAGTGCACAACTTATTGGATTTATGGAGAATCAGGAATCGGTAAAACAAAAATGGTCCGTGAAATTCTTGAGCAACTTCATCCAAATAATTTTGTAGTTCTTGGTTCACAACGTGACCACTTTCAAGAATATCGTGGAGAAGAATTTATAGTCATTAATGATTTACGCCCTCGTGACTATGAATACGGTCAATTGCTGACTTTACTTGATCCTTGGGAAATCGATAAGATGGCGCCAGCAAGATATCATGATAAGTATCTCAATGCCAGAGCTATCTATATTACAACCCCTTACAGTCCAATGGCTTTTTATAATGAATCAGGTATTGTAAATTCTTTGATTGATTCTTTTGATCAATTAAATAGAAGAATCCTATCTCTCCATCTTACTAGTGACACGTACAATCAAATGAAAGCTGACTTAATAAAAGACGACCAAATAGCAGAAGCAATATGGAAAATTAAAAAGAAAAAAATCACTAGTCAAACTGATAGCGACAAAAGTAATGACTAGCAACCTAAATATATGTTATTCAACTTTTGTTTCTTAGACAATTCTAGGAGAAACTTTATGGCTAAATTACTTACTCGTGAAGAAGCTTCAAAGTACATCGGTATCGATCCTAAAACTTTTGATAAAGTTTTTCGTGCTAATCCTGATTTTAAGAGATTTCCACTAAGTGACCATAGCGAGCGTTTTACTATCGAAAGTATTGAAGACTTCATAAAGCAAAAAGAAACAACTTTAAAGAAAATTTGATTGAAGGTCGACCATCTGCTACATTAAATCTAGTAAGATGATCGACCTTTTATTTTTTGAAAGGACGATTTAAACACATGGCAACTATTGAAAAACGTGGCTCTTCATACAGAGCTAGAGTAACAATTTATCAACATGGAAAGCGTGATTATTTAACCAAAACATTTAAGACAGAAAATGAAGCGAAAGTTTGGGGAACTACTCTAGAACTTGAAAAAGCAAAAGGTAAAGCTATTGCACATCAAAACACACTTTTTAAAGATTTCTATTACTTATATGTGCATACCATCAAAGTTAATGATGTTAGAAAAGCTACATTCAATAATTATGTAAAAGCTGGATTAGTAATTAATAACCTCTTTCCTACTGCCAAACTAGGAAAACTAGATGATGTACAAATGCAAAAAATTTTAGATAAGTATGGAGAAACACATTCTAAAAAGACTGTAGTTGAATTATTAAAGAAAATTAGGACCGCTCTTCGTTATGCTTACGCAAAAGGATACATTTATAATGACTTTGCTAGTCTGCTTAAAGCTCATGGTAAGGAATTACCTAAGCGTAATAAAGCTTTATCAATGTCTGATTTAACTAAGTTAAAACATTATTTACTTGAACATACAGACGATGAATTTAACCTGATGGTTTTACTTGAAATTAGTACTGGTTTACGACGCGGTGAAATTTTAGGTATCAAACCCGAAGATGTACATTATGATGGTCAATATTACTGCGTTGAAGTAAGAAGGTCAATAAGTCCTACTACTGACGATACTAAATTAAAAACTAAACATTCTAGACGTAGTGTAACTATTCCAAAAGATGTTTATGACCTATTAAAAACAATACCAAGCAAAGCTTCAGGCTACCTATTTGATTGGTTTAGTTTTAAGCAATCTGAGCTACTTAAAAAATTACTCAAAAAAATAGGTATCCCCTCAACCACATTTCATGGTTTAAGAGATACCCACGCTTCTTTTTTATTCAGTAATAATATTCCTTTATCCTATGTTAGCAAAAGATTAGGACATGATTCAATCTTAACCACTGAAAAATATTATCTGGAATTAATGCCAGAAAAAAAGCACTCGCAAGATGCGAATGCCTTAAATCTATTGGCTTCCCTATAGTATTGTGACCATAGGTGACCATTTGAAGTCTCAAAAACGTTGATATAACAACATTTCTGATAGTAAATATTAACGCTTTGAGAATTGTGAAGCTTTGCGGGCTTTCTTCAAACCTGGCTTCTTTCTTTCCTTCATTCTTGGGTCACGAGTTAACATGCCAGCCTTCTTAAGAGGACCACGGAAATCTGGGTCAACTTCAAGAAGTGCACGTGCAATACCTAAACGAATTGCACCAGCTTGTCCTGAGAAACCACCACCGTTAACGTTAACTAAAATGTCGTATTGACCTTCAGTTTCAGTTAATGCTAATGGTTGCTTCATATCTTGAACCAAGTTAGGGTATGGAATGTACTTAGTTACGTCTTCTTTGTTAATGGTAATTTGACCGTTACCTGGTACTAAACGTACGCGGGCAACAGAATCTTTACGACGACCAGTTCCAGCGTAAGCTGCTTGTTGTGCCATTATTTAAAACCTCCTAGATTAATTCGTTGATGTCTAACTTTTCAGGCTTTTGTGCTGCGTGTTCGTGGTCTTCACCAGCGTAAACATGCATCTTCATGAATTCTTGGTGACCAAGAGTATTCTTTGGCAACATGCCTTTTACAGATAATTCAACTAATCTTACTGGGTTCTTAGCTAATAATTCACCGGCAGGAGTAGCTCTTAAGCCACCACGGTAATCTGAGTGGCGGTAGTAGATCTTATCAGTTGCTTTTTTACCAGTCAACTTCAATTTAGCTGCGTTAACAACAATAACATAATCACCAGTATCAACATTTGGTGTATATTGAGGCTTATTCTTACCTCTTAAAATTGATGCTACAGCAGTTGATAAACGACCAAGTGAAACATCAGTCGCATCGATAACATACCACTTACGTTTAATATCACTAGTTTTAGCTAATGGGGTAGTACGCACTTTAAATTCCTCCGTTTTTCTTCTGTTTGACAAACAATAAGTTTCCGGGGCCTATCGTGGACAAACATACGTATACTAATTTACGTCGTTTTGCCTGAAAAGTCAATCCTTTTTAAGGTCCAAACGATATTTTTTAGGAATATCTTCATAAAAAACATGTTGTAAATATAATCCACTGGCTGGTGCAGTAGTTCGAACTTCTTGTCGGTCTTTCGCCTTTAAAACTCTTGGTATATCATCAACAGGTCTTTTTTGATTGCCTATTTCTAATAGAGTTCCAACTAGAATTCTTACCATGTTATATAAAAAGCCATTTCCAATAAAATCAAAAATGATCTGCTTTTTATCCGGGTCTGGCATAATATTCACATAGTAAATTGTTCGCACCTTATCCACAATTTGTCCACCGCTAGCAGCAAAACTAGTAAAATCGTGTTCACCAATCAAATCTTTAGCTGCTTGCTGCATTAGTGAAATATCTAAAGGATATGGATAGTGGCCTGTATAAAAACGATTAAAAGGGTCTGTAAAACGATGTTGATCCACTACATATCGATACCATTTTCCTTTAGTTGAATATTGAACATGAAAATCTTCATCAACAATTTCACTTTCAAAAAAAACTGTGTCAATCGGCATGAGGGCATTTAAGGCAAGCATCATATTTTTAGCTGGGATTTCTTTCCCCGGATAGTCAAAGTGAATAACTTGTCCTTTAGCATGAACACCAGCATCAGTTCTTCCAGATCCGTGCACTACCACTCTTTTTCCTTTAGTCATCTTTTTTAATGCTTCTTCAATCACCCCTTGGACAGTTCGTTCATTCGGTTGAATTTGAAACCCATGAAAAAGATGACCATCATAGGCCATGGTTAATTTATATCTTGTAGTCATTAATTAATACGTCCTTGTAAGTAATAAAATTAGCGTCAATAGCGCGAAATAGCCTAAGTTAATCCAATCATACTTTGACCACTTTAAAACTCGATAGCGGGTTCTTTTTGCCCCTTCTCGATAACCTCTTGCTTCCATAGCCGTAGCCAAATCAATTGCAACAGTTAAGGAACTAATAAATAAGGGAATTAAAATTGGGATAATCGAATGAATTCTCTTAATTAAGCCTCCACTATTAAAATCGGCTCCACGTGCTCTCTGAGCATTCATAATTCGTACTGCTTGGTCTAATAAAGTCGGCACAAAACGAAGAGCAATAGACATTACAAGAGCAATTTGAGCTACTGGAACTTTTAGGTAGCCAAGAGGTTTTAAGATCCATTCCATTCCATCTGCAATTTCTAATGATGTGGTCGTCAGCGTAAGAACTGTCGAAGTCAGAATAATCATTACAAAACGAATAAAGATAAAAATAGAATTCTGAATACCATATTCACTAATGTTGAAAACTCCCCAGTGCCAATAAACTTTTCCACCTGTAGTAAAAAATAATTGCAAAACTGAAGTAAATAGAATTAACCAAATTAATGGCTTTACTCCATCCCAAAATACTTTAGGCTTTAATTTTGTTGCCCAAACAGCAAGTAAAGTAAATATCGATAAAAAGAAGTAGGACAACCAATTATTAGCAAGAAAGATAATAACAATAAATAAAAATGTGGCAATTATCTTTCCTCGAGGGTCCATTTTATAAACAATAGAATTACCAGGAATATAACGTCCAATAATAATTTTACTCATCCATGTCTGCTATACAAAACATAGAAATATGTAGAAGAATACGAATTTTCTACATATCAGAAAGATATATTTTTCCTTTCTTTGTTTCATTTACTGTCGTCTTCACTAGTGTTCTGATATTCCAAATAGGAGTAATCACATTGACCAGCTCTTACAGTTTAAGGGCCTAGCCAGCCCCATTTATTTTCTTTATTTTGCTAAAGCTAAAAGGTTTAAAACCGCATTTTCATCTCGATCATTACTATAGCCGCACTGATAACAAATATACTCATTATGCTTTGTACCATGCTTTTTATTGCCTTGCAAAGTGATTTTTTCATCACCTTTTTTGACATAACCGCATTTAGCACATCTTTGAGTTGATGGGTATCTTTTATCAGCCAAGATCAATTCTTTGCCATACCAATCACACTTGTAAGTTAAGATCTGCCTGAATTTACTAAATAATGATCGCTGCATACCTTTGGAAGCTACATGTGTCATCATCATTTCTTTGACTGCTAAGTCTTCAACTACAATTTGGTCGTAATTATCCACGAGCTTAGTAGTAAATTTTTGTAACAGATCGTTTTGAATGTTGGCTACTTTGCGATAATCTTTTTGCAGTTTGGTTCTCACTGCAAAATAATTATTTGATTTAATAGCTAACTTACCGTTAACTTCTCTTTTACGTGCTAAGACTCTTTGATAATGTTTGATACGCTTATAAAGCTTTTGCAATTTAGCTGGCAAAACATTGATTTGCCCCTCGGTATAGTTAAAATGACCAACATTAACATCAACTGCTGTCTCTTGATGAGTTTTAGCTTTACTTGAAATCTCTTCTTCATAAGGCAAAGCAGCATAATAGCTCCCTTTTTCTTTGAAGATACTTACTACTTTGACTTCACTCATCTTTAAAGACTCATAACTTACTAGATCAAACCAAGACTCTTTTGAGATGCTTCTTGGTTTATCAAGACAAAGCTTGCCATTAACAATCTTAGCTCTGTCAGTTTTAAAGCCTTGTCTGGGAGCCTTTTTTGATTTAAAACTAGGTGTTCCCCAATCAGGCTGAGCTTTATCAAAGAAGTTCTTCCAAGCATTCGCCAAGTCTTTAACAGCTAGTTGCAAACATCTAGCAGACAAATCATATTGCCAGTCAGCTTTATTAGCAACTAGTTCATCACGGACTCTGCGTTCATTGGGACTTAGATTATCTTGCTTGTTCAAGCTATGGGCTTCATACATTAATTGCCAAGTTTCAAGTCCTTTATTCCAGCAGTATCGGCGATAGTCGCATAAAGCATCAAGATGCTTTTGCATGGTCTTATTAACTTTTAGCTTAACTACTTGAGTTTTAATCATTGCTTCACCTCCTAAAATACAAACATAAGTTTATCTAAGGAAGGAAAGCAAAACAAGTAAGTATTGAATTAAAGCTTATTTTCCATGTTTAGCTTTCTAAATAAGCCTAATCTTCTATAGATTTCTATATTTTGGTTAACAGTTAATTAGCTCCTTTCTTCTTTAGCTCATTTGCAACTTTACTTACTAACGACTCAATAGTTAGTGGCATCTCTGAAAATTGAAAACCACCTTTTTGTAGCTCCCGGGTTAGTCTACTAGTTGCTGGTTCATCGAGATAATGTTTTTTTACCCACTCCTGATCAGAAAAAATCTCTTGTGGGCAAGCATGTTTTATTAAATGACCATGCTCAAGGACTAACATATCATCTGCATATTCACTAATATCGTCCATATTATGTGAAATTAGAATAACTGTATGGCCAGCTCGTTGGTAATCTTTAAATATCTCAAACATTTGCTTCTGTCCTTCAGGATCTAGTCCAGCTGCAGGTTCATCGAGACATAAAATTTCTGGTTCATATGCCATCACACCTGCAATTGCCACGCGACGCATTTGACCTCCAGAAAGTTCAAAAGGAGATTTATCCATCATATCTTCAGAAAGGCCTACTTTTTTAATCCACTCTACTGCTTGCTCTTTTGCCTTTTGTTCTGAAAAGCCAAAATTAAGTGGACCAAACATCACATCTTTAAGCACAGTTTCTTCAAATAGTTGATTTTCAGGAAATTGAAACACTAAGCCTACTTTTTTTCGAATTGCTTTTAGTGACTTGCTTGAAGTATTTGCATTAATCTGCTCACCCGCTACAGTGATTTCACCCTTACTTGGAAGCAATAAGCCATCAAAATGCTGCATGAGAGTAGACTTTCCACTTCCGGTATGACCAGCAATTGCGACAAATGATCCTTTTTCTATTTTAAAAGATATATCTATTAATCCTTGAGTTTGAAATGGAGTTCCAGGCGCATAAACATAATCTACATTTTTGAATTCAATTGACACAAATACTTCACCAACTTTTCCTCACTATTGACTTCTCGAGGGATATGAATTTCTTTTTTTATAAGTTCATTTTTAACCTTATAAAATAAAGGGAGCTCTAATCCAGCACTTTTTATTAAAATCTCGTTTTCAAATATCTCTCTTGGAGAGCCACTAGCCAATAATTTTCCTTTATCTAAAACTAACATCTGGTCTGCTTGTACCGCTTCATTAATATCATGAGTAATAGAAAAGATAGTCAGACCATTTTTATTTTGTAAATCTCGTATAAGGCTAAGAATCTTCATTTTACCTGCTGGATCTAACATACTAGTTGATTCGTCTAAAATTATTAATTTTGGTCCAATCGCTAAAATGCCAGCAATAGCTACTCTTTGCTTTTGACCTCCAGACAAATATTGAGGTTCGCTTTTTTGAAAGTCAAGCATATCCACTTGCTCAAGCACATCATGAACAATAGTCTGCATCTTAGAACGAGAAACTTGACGATTCTCAAGACCAAAAGCTACATCATCTTCTACGGTAGCACCAACAAATTGATTATCAGGATTTTGGAATACAATTCCTACACGGTCTCTAATATTCCACATGGTTTTCTCTGTCAGCTCAATACCATCAACGTTAATTACCGTCCTAGGATTATCATTGGGTAAAAGAATGCCATCCAATAAACGGGCAATTGTTGATTTTCCGCTCCCATTATGACCTACTAAAGTAGTCCACGATCCTCTAGGAATTGAGAAACTAATATCATTTACAGCAGGTACTTTACTATCTTTATAGGTAAAAGAAAGATGCTTAACCGTTACTATATTATCTTTCATAAATATTCACTGCTCTTTTTCCATAATATGTCATTGTATCAATTATATATAAAAAAAGAGCAAAAAAAAATCATCCACAAAGAGGGATGATTTAACATCTAAGCTAGACTAGGCAAAAGCCACCATCATCACGCTTATTCTCGCTTTTGTGAAAGATTTATAAAATAATATTATATTTTACCTAATTAAACTAATTCAATGATTACCATTGGAGCAGCGTCACCCTTACGTGGGTTAGCTAACTTGTACATTCTGGTGTAACCACCATTACGATCTTTGTAACGAGGTGCAATGTCACTGAAAAGTTTTTGAAGTGCTGATTTTACAACAACTGCATCTTTTTCTTCATGAATATCAGCAATTTCATTACGAACAAAAGCAGCTGCCTTTCTTCTAGCACTTAAATCACCGCGTTTACCTAAAGTAATCATTTTTTCGGTGGTTTTGCGGATTTCTTTAGCACGGGTTTCAGTAGTAACAATGCGTTCGTTCATGATCAATTGAGTAGTCATTTCTCTAAGCATTGCTTTTCTGTGTGCACTATCGCGACCTAATTTACGGTATGCCATGAGTTTTCCCTCCTTATTATTCCTACTTAGTCATCTTGACGAAGTGATAGACCAAGATCGGTAAGTTTATTCTTTACTTCTTCTAATGACTTACGTCCTAAGTTACGTACGCGCATCATATCTGCTTCAGATTTATCAGTTAATTCTTGAACAGTATTAATTCCTGCACGTTTCAAGCAGTTATAGGAACGAACAGACAAATCAAGCTCTTCGATCGTCATCTCAAGCTTCTTTTCGTTCTTATCGTCCTCTTTTTCTACCATTACATCATCAAACTGCGCATCCATATCAGTAGACATAAATACTTTGAAGTGTTCTACAAGAATCTTCGCAGCGAAACTAAGGGCATCATTAGGTGTGATTGAACCATCAGTCCAAATTTCTAAAGTTAATTTGTCATAGTCATCTCTCTTACCAACACGAGCACTTTCAACTTGGTAGTTAACTTTTTTGATTGGTGAGAAGAGTGAATCAACGGGGATGACACCAATAGGCATGTCATCTGTCTTGTTTTCACTTGCGGGAACATAACCACGACCAGTCTTGATCGCAACGTTCATATGCAAATGGCCACCATCAGCAATACTACAAATATATTGATCTGGATTTAAGACCTCAATATCAGAGTCGACCTTCAAATCAGCAGCAGTTACAATTGCTGGTCCAGTTACATCGATTTCAGCAATTTTTTCTTCATCTGAGAGTGACTTTAACTCTAGTTTCTTCAAATTAAGAATGATCTTCGTGACGTCTTCTCTAACGCCAGGAACTGTTGAAAATTCATGTAACACACCATCAATCTGAATATAAGAAAGTGCCGTACCTGGAATAGAAGTAAGTAAAACTCGACGGAGTGAGTTACCTAAAGTAGTCCCGAAACCGCGTTCCAGTGGTTCGACAACAAACTTACCGTATGCCTCCTCTTGGTCTACTACGGTAATATTTGGTTTTTCAAATTCAATCATTACTGGGCCCCTTTCAAAACGTAATGTCCTGCACGCAGGAATAAACTAGACACGACGACGTTTTGGTGGTCTGGAACCGTTGTGCGGCACTGGAGTAACGTCGCGAATAGCAGTGATTTCAAGACCTGCAGCTTGAAGTGCTCTAATAGCAGCTTCACGACCTGCACCTGGGCCTTTAACTGAAACTTCAACATGCTTCATGCCTTGATCCATTGCAGACTTTGCAGCTGCTTCTGCGGCCATTTGAGCAGCAAATGGTGTAGACTTACGACTACCCTTAAAACCTAAAGCACCAGCGGAAGACCATGCGACTGCGTTGCCTTGTACATCAGTAATCATGACCAAGGTATTGTTAAACGTAGAATGAATATGAGCAACGCCGCTTTCAACATGCTTCTTTACACGGCGTTTACGTGCTGTTTTCTTTGCAGCCATTAACTTAACCTCCTATTTAATAAATTATTTTCTCTTTGAACCCTTACGAGTACGAGCATTATTCTTGGTATTTTGACCACGAACTGGTAAGCCACGACGGTGACGAATACCACGGTATGAGCCAATTTCAACTAAACGCTTGATGTTAAGGCTAACTTCACGACGAAGATCACCTTCAACACGGTACTTGTCTACTTCGCTACGTAATTTTTCTTGATCTTCTGGAGTCAAGTCATTAGTACGAATGTCTTCAGAAATACCAGCATCTTTACAAATCTTTTTTGCAGTTGGTTCACCAATACCATAGATATAAGTTAATGCGACTACAACTCTTTTATTTCTGGGTAAGTCAACACCAGCAATACGTGCCATTAAATTGCACCTCCTAATAAAAATATCTAACTATTAACCTTGACGTTGTTTGTGCTTAGGGTTTGCAGAGCAAATCACCATAACACGACCATGTCTTTTGATAATCTTGCAATGTTCACACATTGGTTTAACAGATGGTCTAACTTTCATGTTTGCCTCCGTAATTACTTAATAAAACGATACGTAATCCTACCCTTAGTTAAATCATATGGTGATAATTCAACTGTTACTCTATCACCAGGTAAAATTCTAATGTAGTGCATTCTAATTTTACCAGACACATGAGCTAAAATAGTTGCACCATTTTCTAATTCAACTTTAAACATAGCATTAGGTAAGGTATCGACTACCTTACCCTCAACTTCGATGACATCTTCTTTTGCCAAAATTGTTCCTCCACATGAACAAATAGTCACACTTAGGCATTATAACACGGAATTGTAAAAAAACAATAACAGACTAGTCTTTACTTAAAATTTTGTCAATGTCTTCAAATACTTTTTCCGGAGTTTGTTCACCGTTAACAGTTGAAAGAATTCCTTTTTCTTCATAAAAATCACGAAGAGGAGTATTCATTTTCTTGTTAACTTCTAAGCGATTTTTAACAACTTCTGGCTTGTCATCCTCACGTTGGAAAAATTCATGTCCTTCGCAACGATCACAAGTACCTTCTACTTTAGTTGGATTTGAAATCTTATTGTAAGTTGCACCACATTTTTTACAGATGTAACGTGCTGATAAACGTTTGATCAAAACATCTTCATCAACATCAATTGCAATTACATTAGTTAACGGTTTTTCCAACCGTTTAGTTATATCTTCAAGAAGTTCTGCTTGAACAGTGGTTCTTGGAAATCCATCCAAGATGAATCCGTTCTTAGTGTCGGGTTGCTTAAGTCGTTCTTCAACTAACTTAGCTGTAACTTCATCTGGGACCAAATTTCCTTTATCAATATAACTTTTAGCTTCCAAACCAACAGGAGTTTCATTAGCCATAGCTTCTCTAAACATATCACCGGTAGAGATATGTGCTAAGTGATACTTACCCACAATGCTTTCAGAAGCTGTTCCTTTGCCTGCACCAGGCAAACCTAAAAGAATTAAATTAATCATTTTTATCCTTACTATCTAATAAATCCAACGTATTCGCGTTTCATTAGTAACCCATCAACTTGACGAGCTAATTCTAAAACAACACCAATAACGATTAAAAGACTTGTTCCACCAAGACCAATTGAACTTGGTAAACCAAAAATATTTGTAGCAAGTTGTGGTAACAAGGCAACTAGACCTAAAAATACCGCACCTACTGTAGATAATCTAATCAAAATTTTAGATACATATTTTTGTGTATCTTTTCCTGGCCAAACGCTAGGAATATAGGCTCCTTGCTTTTGCAAGTTCTCAGCCAACTTTTCTGGATTTACTTGAACAAAGGCATAGAAGAAAGTGAACAAAATAATCAATAGTGTATAAATCAATGCACCAGGGGTAGTTTGTAAACTAAATATTTGATTACAAATCTTAAACCATTGTTCATTTCCATGGGATCTTTGGAAAGCCATCAAAATTGTAGCTGGTGTAATAATAAAGGAACTGGCAAAAATAACTGGAATAACTCCAGACACGTTAACCTTTAATGGTAGGAAACTTTCGGAGCCACTTGTTGCTGCTCTACGAGTATATTGAATAGGTACTCGTAAATCAGCTTGTTGAAACCATGTAACAAATTGAGTTACTAGTAAAATGGCAATAATGATCGCGATGAAGAACAAAATCCCTTGCCAACGATCGCTAGCACTATTATTAATGATGAAATCTTTATATAGTTGATAAATTCCATTTGGAAGGCGAGCAATGATACCTGCAAAAATAATAACAGATACACCATTTCCCAGCCCCTTATCAGTAATTTCATCACCTAGCCAGGTCAAAAGCATTGTCCCAGCAGTCATAATAATGGCAATCTCAATATAGGTTTGGGGAGTTTGCGTTTTAACCAAACCCATTTCAGTTAAAACGTTAAAACCAAGAGTAATTCCTAGACTTTGAACAAAAGCAACGACTAAAGTAAGATAGCGCGTTACCTGATTTGTTTTTCGTCTTCCGACTTCTCCTTGTTTCCCCCACTCAACTAACTTAGGAACAATATCCATTTGGAGTAATTGAATAACAATTTGAGCAGTGATATAAGGTGAAACCCCTAATGAAAAGATTGAATAAGTATCTAATCCACCACCGCTGACTGTATCCAACATTGGGACTAAACCAGTTTGTGCAACCCGAGTAATAGCTTTTGCATTAACACCCGGAACCGTAATATTAGCTCCGATTCGATAAAGCAATAGGATAAAGAGAGTAAAGAAGATTTTTGATCTAATATCTTTATCCTTAAAGGCGTTCTTCAAGGTCGAGAACATTAGATCACCTCAACAGTTCCGCCAGCGGCTTCAACAGCTTTTTTAGCAGCTTCTGAGGCTTTGTTAACTTTTACAGTTAACTTAACCTTTAATTCACCGTTAGCTAACAACTTAACTCCTGCAAGTTCTTTTTTAACTAAACCTGATGATTTTAATGTATCGATAGTTACTTCACTACCATCATCAAATCTGTTTAAATCATTTAAATTAATAATAGCGTATTCTTTGCGGTTAACGTTCTTGAAACCACGCTTAGGCATTCTTCTGAATAATGGCATTTGACCACCTTCGAAACCTAAACGAGTCTTACCACCAGTACGAGCTAATTGACCCTTTTGTCCACGACCAGCAGTTTTACCGTAACCACTAGAAGTACCACGACCAACACGTTTTCTGTTGCGACGTGAACCTTCATTTGGTTTTAATTCATTAAGCTTCATTAATTGGCACCTCCTTGGATTCTAATTACTTATTAACCTCTTCAACTGAGATCAGGTGAGCAATCTTCAATAAAGCGCCACGAGTTGCAGCGTTGTCTGGAAGAACAACAGTGCTATTTACCTTACCAAGACCAAGAGCTTTAACAATTTTTCTTTGTTTTGGAAGACGGTGTGCGACGCTTTTAATTAAGGTAACTTTTAAATCCATTATTTAATCTCCTTAATCTTCTAAGCTTTTTGCTGACTCACGAAGCTTCAAAACATCTTCACGAGTCTTTAATTTACTCAAACCGTCCATAGTAGCACGGATAACATTGATTGGTGTATTTGAACCAAGTGATTTAGAAGTAACATCTGAAATACCAGCTAAATCCATGATAATACGAACAGCACCACCAGCAGCAACACCAGAACCAGCTTCAGCAGGCTTCAACATAATGTTACCAGAACCGTAATGGCCCATAACTTCATGTGGAATAGTAGTACCAACAGTAGGTACCTTAATCATTCTCTTTTTACCAGCTTCAACAGCCTTGCGGATAGCTTCTGGGACTTCTTGAGCCTTACCAGTACCAAAACCTACATGACCTTTTCTATCGCCGACGATTACAACAGCAGCAAATCTCATGCGACGACCACCCTTAACAACCTTGGTGATCCGGTTAATTGCTACTAATTGATCTTCAATATCGTCTTTTTTACGATCTTTACGAGAATCTCTACGAGAATCGTTGCGGTTTGCCATTAGTTAATTCTCCTTTCCTAGAATTCTAATCCGTTTTCACGTGCTGCATCAGCAAGAGCCTGAATACGACCATGGTATAAGTAACCACTTCTGTCAAATACAACACTCTTGATGTTCTTCTTAGCAGCAGTTTCAGCTAAAGCTTTACCTACTTCAGCAGCTTGTTCCATCTTAGAACCTTCTGCTGAAATATTTTTATCATTTGTTGAGGCACTTGCAAGCGTTACACCCTCTACATCATCAATTAATTGAGCGTAGATGTTTTTGTTTGAACGGAAAACACTTAAGCGTGGGCGCTCAGCAGTACCAGAAATCTTTCCACGAATACGTTTATGACGCTTTAAGCGTAATTTGTTTTTATCTGGTTTAGAAATCACAATTTCACCTCAAAAATTTTCTATTTATTATTTACCAGTCTTACCTTCCTTGCGACGTACATATTCGTCTTCGTAACGAATACCTTTACCCTTGTAAGGTTCTGGTGGACGAACGTCACGAATTTCTGCCGCAAATTGACCAACAACTTGTTTTGAAATACCTTCGATTTCAATTGAAGTTGCTGATGGAGTTTTAACAGTAATACCTTCTGGTGCTTCAAATTCAACTGGGTGAGAGTAACCAACATTTAAAGTTAATTTCTTACCTTGTGCAACTGCACGGTATCCAACACCAACTAAAGTTAACTTCTTAACATATCCATCAGTTACACCTTCAATCATGGAAGCAAGGTTTGCTCTTTCAGTACCGTGAATAGCTTTGTCAGCTTCACTTGAACGACTAAAATGAATTTCTCCATCTTTTTGTTCAAAGGTAATGCGTGGATCAAAGTATCTAGTTAATTCACCTTTTGGTCCCTTAACAGTGATGTCGTCACCATTCTTGGTAACTGTGACCTTTTCAGGAACCTCGATGACCTTTAAACCAATTCGGCTCATTAATAGTTCTCCTTTCTGTCAAAATTACCAAACGTAAGCAATAACTTCGCCGCCGACGTTCTTTTCTCTAGCTTCTTTATCAGTAATCACACCTGCAGAAGTAGAAATGATAGCAATACCAAGACCATTAAGAACTTTTGGTAAGTTTTCAGCACTTACATAGTTTCTTAAACCAGGCTTAGAAATACGCTTTAAACCTGAAATAACGCGTTCGTTATTAGGACCGTACTTCAAGAAAATCTTGATCATACCTTGTTTGTTATCATCTTCAACTTGGTAATCGCGAATAAAGCCTTCGTTCTTTAAGATTTCACTAAGTGATTTCTTCATTGATGATGCAGGAATCTCAACAGAAGTATGTTTTGCCATGTTGGCATTTCTAATTCTAGTCAAGTAATCTGCAATAGGATCTGTCATGACCATTTAATTTGCCTCCTTTACCGTTAATTACCAACTTGCCTTTTTAACACCAGGAATTTGACCCTTGTGTGCTAAGTCTTTTAAGCAAATACGGCATAATTTGAACTTGCGGTAAACAGAGTGTGGACGGCCACATCTCTCGCAACGAGTGTATTCACGAGATGAAAACTTAGCAGGACGATGATTTCTGACGATTTGTGATGTTTTAGCCATTAATATCCTCCAAATTATTTAGCAAAAGGCATACCAAACTCAGTAAGAAGTTCACGAGCTTCTTCATCTGTCTTGGCAGTAGTTACAATAACAACGTCCAAACCTCTAACACGGTTTACCTTGTCGTAATCAATTTCTGGGAAAATTAATTGTTCTTTGATACCTAAAGTGTAGTTACCACGACCATCAAATGATCTAGAACTAATTCCACGGAAATCACGAACTCGAGGAAGAGAAACGTTGATTAATTTGTACAAGAAATCGTACATTCTATCGCCTCTAAGAGTTACCTTAGCACCAATAGACATACCTTCACGTAAACGGAAGTTTGCGATTGATTTCTTAGCTTTAGTAATCAAAGGCTTTTGACCTGAGATTAAAGTCAATTCTTCTACAGCTTCATCAAGATTCTTTGCATTAGAAACTGCATCACCGACACCCATGTTTAAAACGATCTTATCAATCTTAGGAATTTCCATAACTGAATCGTAATTAAACTTTTTGTTCATAGCTGGTGCGATTTCATTTGAGTATTTTTCTACTAAACTGTTTGCCATGTGCGTCCTCCCTCCTATTTGTTGTTATCTTCTTTTTTAGCAATAACTTTTACATTAGATGCATGGATAGAACCTTCTTTTTCTACCACACCACCATTAGCGTTGGTTTGTGAAGGTTTCTCATGCTTTTTGATCTTATTAACACCTTTGACAACGATACGGTTAGTCTTGGCGTTGACTGAAAGTACAGTGCCTTCTTTGCCTTTATCTTTACCGGCAATAACTTTTACTTTGTCACCTGTTTTAACAAACATCAGTGCACCTCCCTAAAAAATTATAAGACTTCAGGAGCAAGAGATACGATCTTCATGAAATCGTGCTCACGCAGTTCACGGGCTACAGGCCCAAAAATACGAGTTCCACGAGGACTCTTATCAGCATTAATTACAACTGCTGCATTTTCGTCGAACTTGATGTATGAACCATCTTCACGGCGTGCACCTGATTTTGTTCTAACAATAACTGCTTTTACAACATCACCTTTTTTGACAACGCCACCTGGTGTTGCTTGTTTAACAGCAGCAACTACGATATCACCAATATTACCGGTCTTACGCTTAGAACCACCTAAAATCTTGATAACTAGGAGTTCTCTTGCACCGGAGTTGTCAGCAACCTTTAAACGGCTTTCGTGTTGGATCACTAGTTTATCCTCCCCTCAATAAAATCCGCGTAATTAAATTGACTTCTTAACAATCTTAGTTAGACGGTAACGCTTCGCATGTGATAATGGACGGGTTTCCATGATACGAACAGTATCGCCAATCTTAGCTTCGTTGTTTTCATCGTGAGCGTAATACTTCTTTGAGTACTTGATACGCTTCTTATAAACAGGGTGGTTCTTGTAGGTATCTACAACAACTGTAATAGTCTTATCCATCTTGTCAGAAACAACTCGACCTTGGTATACGTGACGATTATTTCTTTCGTTAGTTTCGCTCAAGTTAATAACTCCCTTCCGTTAACTAATTCTTGCTCAATTCTTTTTCGCTAAGAATTGTCTTAATTCTAGCAATGTTCTTGCGGACTTGTCTCAAGCGAGCGGTGTTCTCTAATTGACCCGTTGCTTGTTGGAAACGCAAATTAAAAAGTTCTTCTTTATATTGCTTTTCCTTTTCTAACATTTGATCAGTGGTTAATGCTCTGATATCTTTAGCCTTCATTAGATTCGCCACCTACTTCCGAACTCTTCTTAACAAACTTAGTCTTAATTGGAAGCTTGTTTGAAGCAAGTCTTAAAGCTTCACGAGCAACGTCTTCTGAAACGCCACCGATTTCAAACATAATCTTGCCTCTTTTAACGACAGCTACCCAACCAGCTGGTGCACCTTTACCGGAACCCATACGAACACCAACACCTTTTGCAGTGTAGGATTTTTGTGGGAAGATTCTAATCCAAACTTTACCGCCACGCTTCATGAAACGAGTCATAGCAATACGAGCAGCTTCGATTTGTCTATTAGTAATCCAGTGAGATTCAACAGCTTCTAAACCATATTCACCAAATGCAATGGTCTTTCCACCTTTGGCTTCACCACGCATTTTACCGCGGAATTCACGACGGTGCTTTACACGCTTAGGTACTAACACTATTAGTTTCCTCCCTTCGCTTTCTTAGAAGGTTTGTTCTTACGTTGTGGTAAAATTTCACCACGGTTAATCCAAACCTTAACACCAATTTGACCATAAGTAGTTGCAGCTTCTACCCAAGCATAATCAATATCTGCTCTTAAAGTATGAAGTGGAACACTACCTTCAGTATGCCATTCTCTTCTTGCCATATCAGCACCATTCAAACGACCAGCAGTTTGAACCTTGATACCTTTAGCACCAGAACGCATAGATCTTTGAGTTGCTTGACGAGTTGCACGTCTAAATGCAATTCTTGCTTCAAGTTGGCGAGCAATGCCTTCGCCTACTAATTTAGCATCTAAATCAGGTTTCTTAATTTCAACAATATTAATGTGAACGTTCTTGTTAGTTAAAGCACTAAGTTGTTTTCTTAAAGCTTCAACTTCCTTACCACCTTTACCAATAACCATACCAGGTTTAGCAGTGTGGATAGAAATGTTAATTCTGTTTGCAGCACGTTCAATTTCCACAGTGGAAACAGATGCATCAGCTAACTTTTCAGAGATGAACTTTCTAATACGTAAATCTTCATTTAAAGTGTCAGCGTAGTTTTTGTCTGCATACCACTTTGCTTCCCAACCACGGTTAACACCGAGACGGAAACCATTTGGGTTAATCTTTTGACCCATTAAATTTACCTCCCTTAATCGTTCTTCTCAGATACTACAACTACTACGTGGCTAGTTCTCTTATTAATTGGAGAAGCCATACCCTTAGCACGTGGACGGAATCTCTTTAAAGTTGCACCTTCGTTAACGTATGCTTCTGATACGTAAAGGTTTGCACTTTCAAGATCGTAGTTGTGTTCAGCATTTGCAATAGCTGACTTCAATACTTTTTCAACGATTGGGGAAGCAGCTCTTGGCGTAAATTGTAAGATTGCGAGAGCTTCAGCAACACTCTTTCCACGAATAAGGTCTACTACCAAACGGGCTTTTCTAGGAGCGATGCGAACTGTTCTTGCTTCAGCTTTAGCTGAACTAATTTGTTCTGCCATTTAGATGTCTCTCCTTCCTATTATTTACCTACTGTAGTAGTGGCCTTATCAGCGACCTTGTGGCCGCGGAAAGTTCTAGTAGGTACGAATTCACCTAACTTATGACCAACCATATCTTCAGTAATGTATACTGGCACATGTTTTCTTCCATCGTAAACAGCTATTGTGAAACCAACAAAGGAAGGGAAAATAGTTGAACGACGAGACCATGTTTTAATTACTTGTTTCTTTTCGGAACCTTCTTGGGCTTCGATCTTCTTTAAAAGGCTTGCATCAGCAAAAGGACCTTTTTTAATACTACGGCTCATTAATTAACCTCCTTCGTTTAATTATTTGTTACCTTTACGGTGACGAATAATAAGTTTTTCACTTCTAGCCTTAGAGTTTCTAGTCTTAATACCACGAGACTTCTTACCCCATGGAGTCATAGGTTGTGGACGACCAACTGGTGCCTTACCTTCACCACCACCATGTGGGTGATCGTTAGGGTTCATTACGGAACCACGAGATTGTGGACGTTTACCCAACCAACGACTACGACCAGCTTTACCTAATTGAATTAATGAGTGTTGTTCATTACCAACAGAACCGATAGTAGCACGGCAAGTTGACAAAATCTTACGAACTTCACCACTTTGAAGTCTAACTAAAGTGTACTTACCATCATTACCAAGAACTTGTGCAACAGTACCAGCACTTCTTACTAATTGTCCACCTTTACCAGGCTTTAATTCAATATTGTGAATTTCAGTACCAGCTGGAATAGCAGATAATGGTAATGCATTACCTGGCTTAATATCAGCATCTGGACCAGATTCAACAACAGCACCAACTTTTAGACCCTTAGGTGCTAAAATGTAAGCTTTAATACCATCAGTGTAGTGAAGAAGAGCGATATTAGCAGTTCTGTTTGGATCGTATTCGATAGCCTTAACAACTGCTTTTACATCATCCTTGTTACGCTTGAAGTCAATGATACGGTATTTTTGTTTGTGACCACCACCACGGTGTCTAACAGTAATATGACCGTATGAGTTACGACCAGCAGTATGACTTTGAGATTCAAGTAAAGTCTTTTCAGGCTTTTTCTTGGTAATTTCAGCAAAGTCGGAAGAAGTCATATTACGTCTGCCGTTTGTAGTTGGCTTATATTTGATAATTGCCAATTGACTGACCTCCTATTTACTAATTTTCTTTATTATCATTGAAGATCTTAATGTCATTAGAATCTTCAGTTAAAGTAACGATTGCTTTTCTACGGCGAGCAGTCTTACCAGTGTAACGACCAACTCTCTTTTCTTTACCGCGAACGTTCATAATGTTAACATTTTTAACTTTTACATCAAAAATTTCTTCGATTGCATTACGAACTTGAGTCTTGGTAGCTGATACAAGCACATCAAAAGTATACTTTTTATCATCCATTAAGTTCATGGATTTTTCGGTAACTACAGGCCGTAAGATGATATCACGTGCATCCATTATGCCAAAACCTCCTCAATTCTCTTAATAGCGTCTTGAGTTAATACAAGTTTTTGGTAGTCAACCGCATCAACAACATTTAAGCCATTAACAGGTACAACTTTCACTTTTGGAAGGTTCTTACCTGATAATTGAACATTCTTATCATCAGACACAACTAAAACCTTACCAGAAACATTAGCATTATCTAAGATAGCTTTTAATTCTTTAGTCTTAGGTGCTTCTAAAGTTAATTGATCAAGAATGATTAGATCATTGTCAGCAACTTTTTGGGAAAGAACTGACTTCATAGCTAAACGACGTGCTTTACGAGGCATATCCATCTTGTATGAACGAGGAGTTGGGCCAAATACAGTACCACCACCACGCCATTGTGGAGCTCTAATAGAACCTTGACGAGCACGACCAGTACCTTTTTGTCTCCAAGGTTTCTTACCACCGCCACGAACAGCTGATCTGTTCTTTACAGCAGAAGTACCTTGACGCTTACCAGCTCTTTGTCTAATGATAGCATCAAAAACAACACTTTCATTAGGTTCAATACCGAAGATTTCTTCATTTAAATCTACATTACCTGCAGACTTACCTTTTTGATCGATAATTTCTAAATTAGCCATTATAGTCCTCCTTCCTATTTAGCAGCTTTAGCAGCAGATTTTACAAAAATTAATGAGTTCTTTGCACCTGGAACATTACCTTTAATTAAAAGTACGTTCTTTTCAGGTACAACTTTTTCAATTACTAAGTTTTGTACGGTAACTTTCTTGCCACCCATGTGACCAGGTAACTTTTTACCCTTAGGTACACGGTTAATGATTGAACCCATTGAACCTGGGATTCTGTGGTATCTTGAACCGTGGGTTTCTGGACCTCTTGATTGGCCCCAACGCTTGATGTTACCTTGAGTACCATGACCTCTTGTAGTTCCAGTAACGTCAACTACGTCACCTTCACTAAATGAGTCCACCGTGATTTCTGAGCCGACTTCGTAGTCCTTAAGCTCGACATCGCGGATTTCCCGAATGAAGCGCTTAGGTGAAGTCTTTGCTTTTGCAGCATGACCTTTGGCAGGCTTGTTGCTCAATACTTCACGCATATCTTGGTAACCTACTTGAACTGCTTCGTAACCGTCTGATTCGTTAGTTTTAACTTGTAAAACAACGTTAGGGGTTGCTTCGATAACAGTTACAGGAACCAAAATACCGTTTTTAGTGAAGATTTGAGTCATACCGACCTTTCTTCCTAAGATTCCTTTGGTCATGATTACACCTCCATATATGTTTTAAATTATAATTTAATCTCGATATCAACGCCGCTTGGTAAATCAAGCTTCATTAATGAATCAACAGTCTTAGGTGTTGGATTCAAAATATCAATTAAACGCTTGTGTGTACGGATTTCAAATTGTTCACGTGAATCCTTGTTCATATGTGGTGAACGTAAAACAGTGAATAAAGTTCTTTCCGTAGGTAGTGGAACAGGGCCAGAAATTTGTGCGCCTGTTCTTTCAGCAGTAGCTACAATCTTAGCAGCTGATTCATCGAGAATACCATGTTCGTATGACTTTAATCTAATACGAATTTGTTGACTTGCCATCTAATAACCTCCTTCGTCTTCTTTAAAAGATGACTAGCTCGGCAAAAATTACCGACTCACCTCTGTGGCAATGCAGCCTGGTGTGCCGCAACCTTTTGCGTCAAAGCATTGCTTTTGTGCACGGGGTATACCCCTCCAATATTTTCGCACGTTTACTATTGTACTGTGTCTTTCCTTAAATAGCAAGCTTTCTCAGCATTTTATTTTATTTTTTTGTACAAAAAAAGAGATATCCTTCGATATCTCTTTTCTTTAACTCTCTAATTAAAATTATTCAGCGTCTTCGCCACCACGTTTTTTGATGATATCAGCTTGAATAGACTTAGGAGTTGGTGAGTAGTGGTCAAATACCATAGTAAATGTACCACGACCTTGAGTTGATGAACGCAAAGTAGTTGCGTAACCAAACATTTCTGAAAGTGGAACAAATGAGTTGATTACTTTAGCACCAGCTCTATCTTCCATACCTTCCATAGAACCACGGCGTGCAGTGATTGAACCCATTACATCACCTAGGTATTCTTCTGGAGTAGTTACTTGAACTTTCATGATAGGTTCAAGAATAACGGCACCAGCCTTAGAAGCAGCATTTCTCAAAGCAAGAGATGCAGCAACCTTAAAGGCAGCTTCTGATGAATCGACTTCGTGGTAACTACCATCATATAACTTAGCCTTAACATCAATTAATGGGTAGCCAGCAAGAACACCATTCTTCATAGCTTCTTGTAAACCTTGGTCAACTGAAGGAATAAATTCACGAGGAACTACACCACCAACGATAGCGTCTTCGAATTCGTAACCCTTTCCTTCTTCATTTGGAGTAAATTCGATCCAAACATCACCATATTGACCTTTACCACCAGATTGACGAACAAACTTACCTTGTGCTTTAGCTTCCTTAGTGAAGGTTTCACGGTAAGCAACTTGTGGTTCACCAATAGTTGCTTCAACGTTAAATTCACGTTTCATACGCTCAACCATGATGTCTAAGTGTAATTCACCCATACCAGAAATCAAAGTTTGACCAGTTTCTGGGTTAGTTTCAGCACGGAAAGTTGGGTCTTCTTCAGTAAGCTTTTGTAAAGCAACATCCATCTTATCACGGTCAGCTTTTGACTTAGGTTCAACAGATACTTGGATAACTGGATCTGGAACTTGTAAACTTTCCAAGATAAGTGGGTGAGCTGGATCAGTTAAGGAATCACCAGTAGTAGTGTTCTTCAAACCAATAGCACCAGCGATATCACCTGAGAATACTTCTGGAATTTCAGTTCTTGAGTTAGCGTGCATTTGAAGCAAACGACCAACACGTTCACGAGAGTTCTTTGATGCATTTAATACGTAAGAACCTGATTGAAGTGAACCAGTGTAAACACGGATGAAAGTTAAACGACCAACAAATGGATCAGTTGCAATCTTAAATGCTAAAGCTGCAAATGGTTTCTTATCGTCAGCCATAAGTTCAACTTCGTCACCAGTCTTAGGATCATGAGCAACGTAAGGTTTTACGTCAAGTGGTGATGGTAAGTAATCAACAACACCATCAAGCATCATTTGAACACCCTTGTTCTTGAATGCTGAACCTGCGTAAACTGGGAAGAATTCTAAGTTTAAAGTAGCTTTACGGATAGCTGCCTTTAATTCATCGTTAGAAATTTCTTCACCGCCTAGGTACTTGTCCATGATACTATCATCAACATCAGCAACAGCTTCAATTAATTCGTTACGACGCTTTAAAGCTTCTTCCTTGTATTCATCAGGAACTGGAATAGTATCCCATTTTGAACCAAGTTTATCTTCATCATAAACATCAGCAACCATGTTGATTAAGTCAATAACACCTTCAAAAGTGTCTGCTGAACCAATAGGCATTTGAACAGCTTGTGCGTTTGCATTTAAACGTTCATGTAATGATTTAACAGACTTATCGAAGTCAGCACCGATCTTGTCCATCTTGTTAACAAAAACAATACGAGGAACACCGTAAGTTTCAGCTTGACGCCAAACATTTTCAGTTTGTGGTTCAACACCAGCTTGAGCATCAAGAACAGTTACAGCACCATCAAGAACACGAAGTGAACGTTCTACTTCGATAGTGAAGTCAACGTGTCCTGGGGTATCGATAATGTTAATTCTGTAATCCTTCCATTGAGCAGTAGTAGCTGCGGAAGTAATAGTGATACCACGTTCCTTTTCTTCTTCCATCCAGTCCATTTGTGAGTCACCTTCGTGAGTTTCACCAATTTTGTGGATCTTACCAGTATAGTACAAAATACGTTCAGTAGTAGTAGTTTTACCGGCATCAATGTGGGCCATGATACCAATGTTACGTGTCTTATCCAAAGGGAATTCACGTTTGTTAGCCATAAGATTAATCTCCTTTTACAAACTAACGATTAGAAGCGGTAGTGAGCAAATGCACGGTTTGCTTCTGCCATTCTGTGGACGTCTTCACGTTTCTTAACTGCTGAACCAGTGTTGTTAGCAGCATCCATAATTTCATTTGCAAGACGTTCATCCATAGTATGTTCATTACGTAAGCGTGCGTATGAAACAAGCCATCTTAAGCCAAGAGTAGTTCTTCTTTCTGGACGAACTTCAACTGGGATTTGATAGTTAGAACCACCGATACGGCGTGCTTTAACTTCCAAAACTGGCATAACGTTGTTCATTGCTTCTTCAAAAACTTCAACCGGTTCCTTACCAGTCTTATCTTGAATAATACCAAAAGCATCGTAAAGAATTGAAGATGCCTTTGCTTTCTTACCATCAATCATTAAGTGGTTAATTAACTTAGTAACCAATTTAGAGTTGTAAACTGGATCTGCTAAAACATCTCTCTTAGCAATATTACCTTTTCTAGGCATTAGTAGTCCCTCCTATTAATTGTTTAACCCTTCTTAGCACCGTACTTAGAACGGCCTTGTTTTCTACCATCAACACCTGCAGTATCCAAAGCACCACGAATAATGTGGTAACGAACACCAGGAAGGTCCTTTACACGACCACCACGAATTAAAACAACGGAGTGTTCTTGTAAGTTGTGACCAATACCAGGGATGTAAGCAGTAACTTCAATTAAGTTTGAAAGACGAACACGAGCGTACTTACGTAAAGCTGAGTTAGGCTTCTTAGGTGTCATAGTACCTACACGAGTTGCAACTCCACGCATTTGAGGTGCTGGGTTGTAGTTCATTTTTTTCTTCATGCTGTTGTAAGCATAGTTTAAAGCTGGTGAATCAGATTTAGTCGTCTTTGAGTGACGGCCTTTTCTAACCAATTGGTTAATTGTTGGCATTAAAATTTCCTCCTAAAATTGTTCACACATCCGGGAGTTTCTTTTCTGACCTCACGGACATCATGTTTTTAATAGCACAATGGCTAGTGTAACACGATTTTTTAATTCAGTAAACAATTTAAAAAACTTTTTTTGATTTTGCGTATATAAATATTGGAGGTATAAAATGCCAACATTATTCATTTATGGACTTAATTTTATATTCGGAACTATCATCGGTTCCCACTTGTTAGTAGTCGTACAACGTTTTGGACAGGAAAATTTTATCTCAGAGAAATCTCACTGTGATAGTTGCAAAATTCCTCTTACCCTTCTTAATCAAATTCCTATATTTTCATTTATACGATATAAGGGACATTGCTTTTTCTGCAATGCACCTATTCCTATAGAAGCATTATATTGTGAATTACTCGGTGGGATTGCATTTTTGCCCTTAAATCCTTATCTTGATCAATCTTCCTATTTATTCATTACCTTTATTTTTCTAATTAGTATCTTTGATTATTTTGACCACTCTTTTCCTATCTCTCTCCTTTTCCCCTTAATTTGTATCATCGTTCTTACTCGTGCCTTTTTAAACTACGAGTTAATAGAATGGGGATTAATATTTGCTATAATTTTAATTTTTTTAATAATGAATTTAAAAAATAAATTCGGCTATGGTGATACAATCATTTTTGTTATTCTAGTTTTTTACTATGATTTTTATACTGCACAATATATTTTCCTTCTAGCTTCTATTCTTTTACTTATTAATCACATACTTGGTGACAAACGGAACACCTATCCCTTTGTTCCTTTCATTTTTTTAAGTCTTATATTTTATAATTTTCTCTAATAACACAAAAAAGCCTACTCGTTTCTACACGAATAGGCTTTTTTAACACAAATGTTTAAGTTTTGAAAGGACGATTAGTCAGCTGAACCATTGTCTTTCTCTGCATCAGCTGCAGCTAATTTCTTTTCAATATCAGCTATAGAATAAACTGACTTTTTCTTTTCATCTTCAGGAACATCAACTTTAGGTTCCATTTCACGGTAAACTGGCATACCAGTACCTGCAGGAATAATCTTACCAATAATAACATTTTCCTTAAGACCAAGTAATGGATCGTTCTTACCACGAATAGAAGCATCAGTAAGAACACGAGTAGTTTCTTGGAAGGAAGCTGCAGATAAGAAACTATTAGTTTCAAGAGCGGCCTTGGTAATACCAAGAATTACACTTTGCGCAGTAGCAGGAATACCACCGGAAATAATTACTTCACGGTTTCTTGCCTTAAATTCACCAATATCCATCAATTCACCTGGTAAGATATCAGTTTCACCTGGGTCAAGAATACGAACCTTTTGAAGCATTTGACGTGCCATAACTTCAACGTGTTTGTCGGCAATTTCTACACCCTGCATTCTATAAGCTTTTTGAATTTCACTTAGAATGTATTTTTCGGTAGTCAATGCATCACGTACACGAATCAGTTCCTTAGGATCGATAGAACCAAGAGTCAACTTATCTCCACGTACAACATGATCGCCTTCAGCAACTGCTACTGAAGCAGTATATGGTACGTCATAAGTACGAGTATCAGTTTGTCCCTTAACGGTAATTTGACGAGTGTGTTCGGCTGGATCTTCTTCAATTGAAGTTACTTCACCAGTTACTTCAGAAATTGTAGCACGACCCTTAGGATTACGAGCTTCAAACAATTCTTGAACACGAGGTAAACCTTGAGTAATATCTGCAGCACCGGCAACACCACCGTTGTGGAAGTTACGCATAGTTAACTGAGTACCAGGTTCACCAATTGATTGAGCGGCAACAGTACCAACTGCTTCACCAACTTCAACGTCGTCACCAGTAGCAAGGTTCATACCGTAACATTTCTTACATACACCATGTTGAGTGTTACAAGTAAATACGGAACGAATTGTTACTTCAGTAACTCCGGCATCAACGATCTTATGAGCCATATCTTCGTCCATTAAGACATCAGCTGGACAAATTACTTCATGAGTTTCTGGATCGTAAACACTCTTAGAAGTGTAGCGACCAACTAAACGGTCAAATAATGGTTCAATCATTTCATCGCCTTCAGTAATTGCGTGAACAGTTAAACCACGATCAGTGCCACAATCTTCTTCACGAATAATAACATCTTGAGCTACGTCTACCAAACGACGAGTTAAGTAACCAGAGTTGGCAGTCTTCAAGGCGGTATCTGTCATACCCTTACGAGCACCGTGAGTGGACATGAACATTTCCAAAACAGACAAACCTTCACGGAAGTTTGAAGTAACAGGAATTTCCATCATTCCTCCGTTAGGAGCGGCCATCAAACCACGCATACCAGCAAGCTGAGTAAAGTTAGAAATGTTACCACGAGCACCAGAATCAGCCATGATTGTAATTGGATTTCTTGGTGCATGAATTTGAGCAATTTCATTTTGAACAATTTCTTTACAGTTATTCCAAATACTAATTACTCGATCATGTCTTTCTTCATCAGTGATTAAACCACGACGGTATTGCTTAGACACAACATCAACTTTCTTACGAGCTTCTGCTACAATATCATCTTTATCACTAATTGTAGGGATATCTTCAACACCGATAGTTAAACCAGAAGTGGTACATACAGTGTAGCCTAGTTCCTTCAAATCATCCAAGAAATCAGAAGTTCTTTGAACTTTGTAATCCTTGTAAATTTGAGCAATAGAATCTGATAAGAATCCCTTCTTAAAGGCTTGACCAAGTTTCATATTGTCAAGCTTTTCATGGATATCTTCACCAGGTTGTAAGAAGTATCTTTCATCTACTGGGTGAGTAAGATTTTCTTGAGTAGGATCGTTAATGTAGTAGAAATCTTTAGGGAAAATTTGGTTGAATACTAACTTACCGTAAGTAGTTACAAAAATTCCATGTTCGTAGCCCTTTGGCCATGGCTTTTCTGGCATTGAGTCAGCTGCTAAACCAATACGAGTATGATAGTGAATATCACCATTTGCATATGCAATAGCTGCTTCAGCTGGTGAATCAAAGATCATTCCTTCACCTTCACGACCACGCTCTGCTTGAGTTAACCAGTAGTTACCCAAAACAATATCCTGAGAAGGTGTAACGATTGGCTTACCATCCTTAGGAGCCAAGATATGGTGAGCAGCAAGCATCAGCAAACGTGATTCTGCTACAGCTTCATCAGATAATGGAACGTGAATGGCCATCTGGTCACCATCAAAGTCGGCATTGTAAGCTTCACAGGCAAGTGGGTGAAGACGAATTGATTTACCAGGTACCAAAACTGGTTCAAAGGCTTGAATACCTAAACGGTGAAGAGTAGGTGCACGGTTTAAAAGAACTGGTCTTTCTTTAATTACATCTTCTAAGATATCCCAGATATCATCATCTTCACGATCAATCTTACGCTTAGCATTCTTAATGTTAGATGCTAAACCACGTTTTACTAATTCGTGCATTACAAATGGCTTAAATAATTCTAGAGCCATTGGACGTGGCACACCACATTGGTAAAACTTCAATTCAGGTGAAACATCGATAACTGAACGACCTGAGTAGTCAACACGTTTACCAAGTAAGTTTTGACGGAAACGTCCTTGCTTACCTTTCAACATGTGAGAAAGAGATTTAAGAGGACGATTACCTGGTCCGACAACTGGACGTCCACGTCTACCGTTGTCAATTAATGCGTCAACTGCTTCTTGAAGCATACGCTTTTCGTTTTGAACGATAATTCTTGGTGCATTTAAGTCTAACAATCTCTTTAAACGATTGTTACGGTTGATTACACGTCTGTATAAATCGTTCAAGTCAGAAGTTGCGAAACGTCCACCATCAAGTTGAACCATTGGTCTCAAGTCTGGTGGAATAACAGGAATACAATCCATAACCATCCATGAAGGCTTGTTACCTGAATTCTTAAAGGCATCCAAGATGTCTAATCTTCTGATAGCCCGAGTTCTCTTTTGACCAGTAGCAGTCTTTAATTCTTCTTTTAGTTCATGAACTTCTTTATCAATATCTACTTGTTCTAGAAGTTCTTTTACAGCTTCAGCACCCATTTTAGCTTCAAAACGGTCACCGAATTTTGCTTTCTTTTCACGATATTCAGCTTCTGTTAAAAGTTGCTTATCTTCAAGATCAGTATCACCTGCATCAATAACAATGTAAGCAGCAAAATAAATTACTTCTTCCAATGCACGAGGTGAAATATCTAAGACTAATCCCATACGAGAAGGGATACCTTTGAAATACCAGATATGTGAAACCGGTGCAGCTAGTTCAATGTGACCCATACGTTCTCTTCTAACTTTAGCAGAAGTAACTTCAACACCACATCTATCACAAACAATGCCACGGTAACGAATACCCTTGTACTTACCACAAGCACAAGACCAGTCCTTAGTTGGTCCGAAGATTCTTTCATCGAACAAACCATCTTTTTCTGGTTTCAAAGTACGATAGTTGATAGTTTCTGGTTTTTTAACTTCACCATAAGACCAACTTCTGATCTTGTTTGGAGAAGCCAAACCGATTTGCATACTTTCAAACTTATTTACGTCGATCAAAAGTTTAACCTCCTATATTACTTAGAAACCTTATCATCAGATGAAGTTGAAGAATCACTTTCATCTACAGGTTCATCTGGCTTATCATCCTTTTTTGCAGCTTCTTCAGCTAACTTCTTCTTTTCTTGTTGTTCAGCAAGTTTAGATAAAGTATCGATATTGAAATGATCGTTAGAGTCATCATCCATATCACGTAACTCAATTTCTTTATGATCCATATCCAACACCTTGATATCTAAACCAAGAGATTGTAGTTCTTTAACAAGAACGCGGAATGATTCTGGAACACCAGGTTTTGGAATTCTTTCGCCCTTAACAATAGCTTCATAAGCCTTAACACGACCTACAACGTCATCTGACTTGTAAGTTAAGATTTCTTGTAGTGTGTAAGCAGCACCATAAGCTTCAAGAGCCCAAACTTCCATTTCACCGAAACGCTGACCACCAAATTGTGCTTTACCACCAAGTGGTTGTTGAGTAACAAGTGAGTAAGGCCCAATTGAACGTGCGTGGATCTTATCATCAACCATGTGAGTCAACTTCAAGTAGTACATAATACCTACTGAAACACGGTTGTGGAATGGTTCACCAGTACGTCCATCATAAAGAACAGTCTTACCATCTTTACCAATACCAGCTTCACGAACCATATTCCACATATCATCTTCAGAAGCACCATCAAATACTGGAGTAGCAACGTGAATACCTAGTTGCTTAGCAGCAATACCCAAGTGTAATTCAAGAACCTGTCCAATGTTCATACGTGAAGGCACACCCATTGGGTTCAAACAAATATCTACTGGACGACCATCTGGTAAGTATGGCATATCTTCTTCAGGACAAACTAAGGCAATAGTACCCTTGTTTCCGTGACGACCAGACATCTTGTCACCGACTTGAATCTTACGTTTTTGAACGATGTATACACGAACCATCTTATTTACACCAGGTGGCAATTCGTCGCCTGCTTCACGAGTAAATACTTGAACGTTTTGAACAATACCGCCACCACCGTGAGGTACACGCAAGGAAGTATCACGAACTTCACGAGCTTTTTCACCAAAAATAGCGTGAAGTAAACGTTCTTCAGCTGATAATTCAGTTACACCCTTAGGGGTTACTTTACCAACTAAGATGTCACCATCTTGAACTTCAGCACCGATGCGGACAATACCTTCTTCATCAAGGTCTTTAAGTGCATCTTCACCGACATTTGGAATTTCACGTGTGATTTCTTCAGGTCCTAACTTAGTATCACGAGCTTCTGATTCATAATCTTCAATATGGATAGAAGTGTAGACATCATCTTTAACCATACGTTCAGAAATCATAACGGCATCTTCATAGTTGTACATGTTCCAAGTCAAGAATGCAATGATTGGGTTTTGACCTAGAGCTAATTCGCCGTTTTTCATTGCTGGACCATCAGCAATAACTTCATCTGCAACTACTCGTTCACCTTGCTTAACAGCTGGAGTTTGATTGTAGTTCTTAGTTGCGTTTGAACGACGGAATTTTTCAAGAACATACTTATCTAAAGTATCATCGTCTCTTCTAATTCTAATTTCGTTTGCATCAACATATTCAACTACACCAGGAGCTTTAGCAACTAATGCATCCCCAGAGTCATGTGCTGCACGGTATTCCATACCAGTACCAACAATTGGTGCATGTGGATTAATCAATGGAACAGCTTGACGTTGGTGGTTAGCCCCCATCAAAGCACGGTTAGAGTCATCGTTTTCAAGGAAAGGAATACATGCAGAAGTTACTGAAACTACTTGCTTAGGAATAACGTCCATGTAGTCAATCTTATCAGGGGTAACTTCTAGGTTATCTTCCTTATGACGGGCTAAAACAATCTTATCTTTGAAAGAACCATCTTCATTTAAGCGAGCGTTAGCACCGGCAATAATGTAATTATCTTCTACATCAGCAGTTAAGTAGTCGATCTTATCAGTAACCTTGTGAGTATCCCAAGAAACACGACGATATGGTGTTTCAATGAAACCATACTTGTTAACAATAGCGTAAGTTGCTAAAGAGTTAATCAAACCAATGTTAGGTCCTTCAGGAGTTTCAATAGGACATAAGCGACCATAGTGAGTATAGTGCACGTCACGAACTTCATATCCAGCACGGTCACGAGACAAACCACCAGGTCCTAAGGCTGACATACGACGCTTGTGAGTTAACTCGCCAAGTGGATTGTTTTGATCCATAAATTGTGATAATTGTGATGAACCAAAGAATTCCTTAACTGAAGCAACAACAGGACGAATATTGATTAATTGTTGTGGTGTAACAGTAGAAATGTCTTGGATTGACATTCTTTCACGTACAACACGTTCCATTCTTGCTAAACCAATTCTAAATTGGTTTTGAAGTAATTCACCTACACGACGAATACGACGGTTACCTAAGTGGTCAATATCATCAGTAGTACCAATATTATCTTGAAGGTCGAAGAAGTAGTTAATTGATGCCAATACATCAGCAGGAGTTAAATGTTTAACATCATCTGCAATGTGGCCGTTAGACATTAACTTAACTACACGTTCAGGATCAACTTTAGAATATACCTTAATTTCTTGAACTGTTACTGGATCAGGTAACACACCTTCCTTTGAAGGTTCATAAGTTACCATCTTAAAGTCATCACGATCTAAGTAAGGTGATAATTTATCAAGAAGTTCGTGGGTAACAACGTCACCCTTTTTAGCAATGATTTCACCAGTATCAGGATCAGCTAAAGTTTCAGCCAAAGTTTGTCTTAGTAAACGATTCTTTAAAGAAAGTTTCTTATTGATCTTATAACGACCAACTGGAGCTAAATCATATCTTCTTGGATCAAAGAATCTAGCATATAAAAGTGAACGAGATGAATCAGTTGTCTTAGGTTCACCTGGACGTAGTCTTTCATAAATATCCTTTAATGCTTCTGCAACGCGAGAATCAGCAGGATTCTTGTGGATATCTTTTTCTAAAGTGAAACGAAGTGAGTCACTTTCACCAAACATATCCGCAATTTCACTATCGGAACCAAATCCTAAAGCACGAATTAAAACAGTTAAAGGAAGCTTACGAGTACGATCGATACGAACATAAGCTAAATCTTTAGCATCAGTTTCATATTCAAGCCATGCACCACGGTTAGGAATAACTGTAGCACCGAAAATTTGGCGACCATTTTTATCAAAATCTGAATGGTAGTAAACACCAGGAGATCTAACAAGCTGAGAAACAATAACTCTCTCAGCACCATTAATAACGAAAGTTCCTGAATCAGTCATTAATGGGAATTCTCCAAAGAAGACGTCTTGAGTCTTAATTTCTCCGGTCTCATGGTTGGTTAACTTCAAAGTTACATGAAGAGGAGCAGAGTAATTAGCATCATGATCACGTGCTTCTTCAAGAGTGTATTTTGGCTTCAAGAGCTTGTAATCAACAAACTCTAAAGAAAGTTTTCCTGAAAAGTCTGAAATCGGCATAATGTCGTCAAACATTTCACGAATACCTTCATTAAGAAACCACTTGTAAGATTGCGTTTGTACATCAGTCAAGTTAGGTAACTTCAATACTTCTTTAATTCGAGAGAAGCTACGTCTTGTCCGGTGACTACCGTAGTTCACAGCGTGTCCTAACAAAGAAAACATCCTTTCTTATATAAGAATCTAAATATTACATTTGTGTTACAAATTGCAAAAAGCCAAAATTTGGGTACAAAAAAACAAAAACAACGTAAATGTCGTTTTTGTTTTATCATCTCGCTGGACAATAGATCAGCGAAATCCTGAATTTCAGCCTTTTAAACGTTTAGTAGTTTACACTTATATTACTAATTCGTCAAGAATTGTAAATTTTAATTTACCTTGATGAGCTCCAACTTTTACAATTTGGTCAGCCTTAATTTTTTCACTAATTAAATCTTCAGCAATTACATCTTCAAGTTCATGTTGAATTGCACGACGTAATGGACGAGCGCCCATCTCTGGATCAAATCCATCTTTAGCTAATACATCTAAAGCCGCTGGTGAAATCTTTAAGGTTACGTCTTTTTTAGCTAAGCGATCTACCAAATGACCAGTCATTAAGCTAACAATTTCACGCAATTGTTTTTTAGTTAAGCTATCAAAGACCACGGTCTCATCAATTCTATTTAAAAATTCTGGTCTGAAGAATTGTTTAACAGCTGCCGTAACTTTTTCTTGTTGAAGTTTATTTTTATCGGCATTATCAGCTGCAAATCCAACTGTCTTATCTTCTTGTAAACTACGTGAGCCAAGGTTAGAAGTCATGATAATAATTGTATTTCTAAAATCGACTTTTCTACCTTTAGAATCAGTTAAAAATCCTTCATCCAAAACTTGAAGCAATAAATTAAACACATCCGGATGAGCTTTTTCTACTTCATCCAATAAAATTACTGAATATGGATTACGTCTTACACGTTCTGAGAGCTGACCACCCTCTTCATATCCTACATATCCTGGTGCCGAACCAATTAATTTGCTTGTTGCAATCTGATCCATGTATTCAGACATGTCTACACGAATAATATTCCGTTCTGAGCCAAAGACTGCTGCAGCAAGAGCCTTAGCTAATTCTGTCTTACCAACACCAGTAGGTCCTAAGAATAAGAACGAACCGATTGGACGATTTTCATCCTTAATTCCGCTTCTACTTCGTCTAATTGCTCGACTTACGGCACTGATAGCTTCGTCCTGTCCAATTACACGTTCATGCAAAATACTTTCTAAATGAGCTAAACGTTTAGTTTCACTCTTCTTCATTCTAGTAACGGGCACACCAGTCCATTCAGATACAATTTGAGCGATCTTATCAGAATCAACAATCGACTTTTTAGAGTTTTTATTCTCTACTTTTTCGATTAATTTATTCCGATCCTGTGTAAGCTTATTTTCCTCATCCCGTAACTTAGCTGCTTGAACAAAATTTTGATTTTCTGCAGCTTGTTCTTTCTGATGAATAACATCATTAATTTGTGTATCCAATTTAGTTAGACGAGGATCACTTTTACCGATTGCTTGAATTTTTACAGCTGCACTTGCTTCATCAATCAAATCAATTGCTTTATCAGGTAAGAATCGGTTAGCAATATAACGTGTTGAAAATTCAACTGCATCATTAATTGCCTCATCTTCAATTTTTACATTGTGGAATTTTTCATATTTAGGGCGCAAGCCTTTTAAAATATCCACAGTTTCTTCTTTTGAAGGTTCACCAATTTTTACTTGTTGAAAACGTCTTGCTAAAGCTTGATCTTTTTCAATATATTTTTGGTACTCATCAAAAGTCGTAGCACCAATCATTTGAATATCGCCACGTGCTAATGAAGGCTTTAAGATATTTGAAGCATCAATTGCACCTTCCGCGCCACCTGCACCAATCAAAGTATGCATTTCATCAACAAATAAGATAACTGAACCATCCTGTTGAATTTCTTTTAGAATCTTCTTCATTCTATCTTCAAATTCACCACGATATTTAGTTCCAGCAATTAAACTCCCCATGTCCAAGGCCATAACTCGTTTTTTAGCTAGAGTATCTGGAACTTCATGATTTACAATTGCGGCTGCTATTCCTTGTGCAACTGCAGTCTTACCAACACCAGGTTCTCCTACCAAAACGGGATTGTTTTTGGTTCTTCGAGATAAGATTTGAATTACTCTTTTTATTTCTTTATCTCTACCAATTACCGGGTCAATTGCCCCTTCACGGGCTCTTTTATTTAGATTCACACTAACTTTATCTAAATTTGGAGTCAATGACTTACCTTTTTTCATGCCAGTGGCTGAAGAAATACCAAGAACATTATCTTCTTCCCCAGAACCATCCATGAAACTATCATTTACATCCTGACTTAAATCTCGTGGATCTACACCAATATTTTTCAAAATTAAACTTGCTAAAATTTGATCACTAGCTAACAAACCTAGCAAAATATGTTTTGTCTCAATTTGAGCAGTCCCTAATTCGTCAGCCTTTTGTTTAGCAAAATTCAAAACTAAACTTAAGCGTGGGGACATTTCCATATATGTGGCCTTTGGACTTGAACCATAGCCAGTATATCTTTCAATTTCTTCTCGCACTAAGGTTGGTGTTACATTTCTTTCACGCAAAAGTTTTCCAGCATCCCCATTAGCTTCAATTACTAAAGCAAGCAGAACATGCTCTGTTCCAATAATTCGATGGTGAAAGTTTTGTGCTTGCTCTTTAGCAATTTCAAGAACATTTTTTGCACTATCACTATATGATTTTTCCATTTTGCACCGCCTTACTTCTTTTAAGATCATACTACAATCTTTAGACAAATATCTTATCACTTACAATTAGTAAATGTAAACCTTTTGATATTTCATGAACATTATATACAAAAAAGTTCGTCTTTCTAACCCAAGACGAACTTTTTAATAAAATAATATTCAATCGGGATGACAGGATTTGAACCTGCGACTTCTACGTCCCGAACGTAGCGCTCTACCAAGCTGAGCCACATCCCGAATAACAAAAAAGACTCACGCTTCGGTGAGTCTTTTATACTGGAGCGGAAGACGGGATTCGAACCCGCGACCCCCACCATGGCAAGGTGATGTTCTACCACTGAACTACTTCCGCAGTACATTTATTAGTATAGCAAAACATCTTTTTATTGCAAGCATTTTTTTGAAAAAATATAAAAAAAATAGACCGTCCTCTACGACAGTCTATTTAAAAAATTATTTATTCTTTTTATTCTTCAAATCTTCTTGAACTTCAGCTTCAACACTTTCCACCTTTTCAGGGCGCATTGTTGGGAAGAGTAAGACATCACGAATAGCAGGAGCATCAGTTAAAAGCATTACCAAACGATCAATACCAATCCCTAAACCACCTGTAGGAGGCATACCGAATTCCATAGCACGAAGGTAATCTTCATCAATCATATCAGCTTCATCATTACCAGCTTCTCTTTCAGCCATTTGGTCTTCGAAACGATGACGTTGATCATCTGGATCATTTAATTCTGAGAATGCATTACCATATTCAGCACCCATAATGAAGATTTCAAAACGATCGGTAAATCTTGGATCATCAGCATTCTTCTTAGCAAGTGGTGATACTTCTACTGGGTGTCCATAAACAAAAGTAGGTTGAACAATTGATCCTTCACCGAATTCTTCAAAGAAGGCATTAATAATGTGACCAACCTTCCAGTAGCTTTCATAGTGAACGTTGTGTTCATCAGCAACTTTTCTTGCTTCTTCAATAGTCATTGGCTTCCAGAAGTCAACACCAGTCTTTTCCTTGATCAAATCAACCATGTGAACACGGCGGAATGGCTTACCTAAGTCAATATCAGTTCCTTGGTAAGTAATCTTACCATCTGGTGAAACAACTTTAGCAGCTGCTCTAATAATTCCTTCTGCCTCATCCATTACATCATGGAAGTCCCAGTAAGCTGCATAAGTTTCAAGTTCAGTAAATTCTGGGTTGTGCTTAGTATCAAGACCTTCATTTCTAAATACACGGCCGATTTCATAAACACGTTCCATACCACCAACAATTAAACGCTTCAATGGAAGTTCCAAAGCAATTCTCATGTAAAGATCAATATCCAACGCATTGTGGTGAGTAATAAATGGACGGGCTTCAGCACCACCAGGAATATTGTGGAGAACTGGAGTTTCAACTTCTAAGAAATCTCTATTATTTAAATAATCACGAATAGCTTGAATAATTTGAGTACGGTGAACAAAACGCATGTAACTATCATGATTTGTAATTAAGTCAAGGTAGCGCTGACGATAAATTTGTTCAACATCCTTTAAACCATCCCATTTATTAGGTAATGGACGAAGAGCCTTAGACAAGAAAGTAATGTGAGTAGCACGAATAGTCAACTCACCAGTATCGGTCTTCATTACTTCACCATCAATACCTAAAAAGTCACCAATATCAGACTTCTTAAAAATCTTGTAGTTATCTTCACCAACGATATCTTTACGTACGTAAATTTGAATTTTACCAGTACGGTCATAAAGATCTGCAAATCCAACTTTACCTTTACCACGTTTTGCAAGCATACGACCTGCAATCTTAGTCATAGGCATATCAGCATTTAATTCATCTTTATCTTCATTACTATACTTTTCATTCAAAGTACGAGCTAAGTCTTGACGATCAAATTTTCTTACGCCAAAAGGTTCAATACCGTTTTCACGCATTTCGTCCATTTTTTCACGACGAGCGATTAGTTGGTCGTTCATTTCATTCTTTGCCACTCTAAAAACTCCTTTTATTGGTTAATTTGCTTTTGTCTCGCTTCATATTTTTCCACAAAATCATCTAACAAGTCAAAAACTTCTTTTTTCGTCCAAACATCATTTATTTTAGCACGGGTTCGAGCTGAACGGGGAATTCCTTTTAAATAATAAGCTGCTTGTCTTCTAAATTCAGGAACAGCAATTTTTTCTCCCTTAAGATCAATTAATCCATTTAATTGATCTTTAGCAGTTTCTACTTTTTCTTCAACAGTTTGCGGACGTAGTTTCTCTCCGGTATCCAAATAGTGGACCATATCTTTAATAATCCATGGATTCCCTAAAGCCGCTCTACCAACCATTACTGCATCTGCTCCAACATCTTCTAACATTGCTTTTGCCTTTTCAGGAGTAGTAACATCCCCATTACCAACAAAAGGAATAGTCAAAGCATCTGCTACATCCTTCAAAGTTTCCCAGTCAGCTTCGCCCATGTACATTTGCTTTCTAGTCCGGCCATGCATAGCAACAGCACTAGCACCAGCTTCTTGAGCAGCTAAAGCATTTTCAACAGCAAAAATATGTTTTTGATCCCAGCCTGTTCTCATTTTAACAGTAACTGGTTTACTTACATTACGAACAACTGCATGGACCATTTGATAGATCTTATTTGGATCTAATAGCCAACGAGCTCCGGCATCAGTTTTTGTTACCTTTGGTACCGGACAACCCATATTAATATTGATAATATCAGCTGCTGTATGAGTATCAACATAATGAGCAGCTTCAACTAAAGTTTCTTCACTTCCACCAAAAATTTGAATGCTCATTGGATGCTCTCTAGGATCAACCGTTAACATCTCTAAAGTTTTTTTGTTACGATAAATAATTCCATGATCTGAGATCATCTCGCAAACTACGAGGCCTGCGCCAAATTCTTTACATACTACTCGGAAAGCAGCATTTGAAATTCCAGCCATCGGTGCAACTACTACGCGATTAGGAATTTCAACATCCCTAATTTTCCAACTATCGTTTTTCACACTTGCTCACCCTTTCAAATACCCTAATATCATAGCAAAACTATTCATTACACACCACTTTAATTTGCCTTCTTAAGGACATCTTTTAACTCATCTTCAGTAAAATGATATTTTTCCTTACAAAAGCGGCAAACTAACTCTGCACCATGATCCTTCTCAATCATTTCTTTTAATTGTGCTGGTTTTAAGGTAGCCAAGATTTGACTATATTTTTCTTTCGAACAATCACAAGCGAAAGAAACATCTTCTTTAGCTAAAATTTTACAATCAGTCCCTAAGATTCTCTCTGCCAAATTTTCAGGTGTCATTCCATCTAAAAATAAAGTAGAAAGATTAGGAAGAGCCTTGATTCTCTTTTCAACTTCAGCCAATTGCTTATCAGTAGCTCCAGGTAATGCTTGTAAAATAAATCCGCCAGCAGCCCCAATCTCATTATTAGGCTCAACAAATACTGATAGACCAACAGCTGAAGGAATTTGCTCTGATTTGGCTAGATAATATGTAAAATCTTCTGCAATCTCTCCGCTCACAATTGGAACTTGACCAGTATAAGGCTCTTTTAAGCCTTGATCTTTTGTTACTTCAAGCCATCCTTCTCCTACAGCCTTTGCTACATCAATATGCCCATCTTTTTTAGGTGGAAGTGCAATATGTGGATTTTGTACATATCCCTTAATAGTCAGATCAGCTTTTGCAGTCACAACAGTTGCTCCCACTGGGCCATTTCCAAGTAGTCTAATTGTTAACTCATCTTTATCTTTTAATAATGCTGCCGATAAAAGCAAACCACCGATTAAAGTTCTCCCTAGTACAGCTGATGACGCGCTCCAAGTATCATGCCTTCTTTGGGCTTCGCCAACTAAATCTTTGGCATTAACTGTAATCAATCGCAAATTCTTAGTTTTATCAATTGCTTTTACTAAATAATCTTTCATTTCTTCTTTCCTCTAAAAAATAAAGCCTATAAATCATAGACTTTATTCTTTAACCAATATTTTCAATATATGTTTGGTTTTGCTACCTTATAGATTTTCTCTTTAAATACCAAGTATAAATTACTAATAAAATTACTCCCACTATACTTATCATAACTCCGATAAATAAACCGGGTGTTCTATATTTTAGAGTAACTTGGTGTGTTCCTGGTTTTAGTTTTAGACCAACAAACACCTTCAAAGTTCGATTTATCTTAACAGGCTTTCCATCTACTTCTGCTTTCCAACCCTTACTATATGGAATAGTAGTTACAAGATTTTCATTTTTTCCAACTTTAATATTTCCGGTTACATAGCTATCTCTAAATGTAGAAAATTTCATTCGTTTACTATCTGCTTTCTTAACCTTATTACTTAAAGCAGTAGGATTAATGCTTACAAAGCGAGGATACTTAAATTTAACTTGATCAGCTTTTCCATCTAAAGTCATCTGGATTTTTAATTTTCCGTCTTTATCTGCACGAACACCAATAAGTTGATCTGTATATTCTTGAAGTTGGACATTCTTTCCATTTATTTTTACAGAAAAAGGAAGTCTATAATTAGGATCTTGCTTTTTAGTTTGATAACTATTTAAAACTAGAACCAATTCCATTAATCTCTTACTGAAGCGAATATATCCTACTTGGTTAGGTTTTAAATTGTCATAAGTAAAACTTATAGTACCAGGTTGCTGTTTATTATTCCTTTTAACAGTGAAAAATTTTACTTTTGTATGCTTAGTAATTGTCTTATGCTTTTTTGTTACTTTATATTTTAATTTACCATATTTTACAGATAGATTATTTGTTACAATCTTGGCTTTTTTTGAACTATAATCTAAAACATTTGTTTTTGTTTGAGTTAAAGAATTTAAAACTAAATTTTGATTATATACTGGATTTTCATCTTTAAACTTTAATTTATTAGATAAATTCCCTGCAAAAGCAAATGGTAAAGTTTCATTTCGATACACAGTCTTATCCCCTTGCTTGAGAATCACTCGATGTGTCTTTAAATCATCTCTCAAACCATAACTTATATATTCTGGAGAAACACTTTGACTGTCCAATGAACTATTAATAAATGTTTTCACATTGAAGATAGCATCTGTTACTACTGTTCCAGTTTGATAATAGTAAAAGTAGCGGAAAGTTGAAAAACCCAGATCAGTCATTAAAGAACTAATTCTTGAATCATTGTTAGATGAAAATTCTTCCATACCACGGTAATGGAATGTATATCCCTCACCACGATCATTATTCAATTCATAATTCTTAGCAATTCTACCTGATTTATCAGAAGCGGGTATCTTAGAAAGAATTTTTTGATTTTCAGAAACATAGCTCGGATAAATTCCGCTCTTCATACCTAAGTGATCAAGGCCAATATATGCATTAGCTGCTAATTCAATTACTCCTACTAGTAATAATATCGTTCGAACAAACTTCTTATCTGAGAAATAAACTAAAATTCCAAAGATAAGTACTAGTAAAACCGCAATCCATGCATAAGCATTCCAAGGTCCAATTCTTTTACGAATGTAAACAACCGCTAAACTTATTAATAAATATATTGCTGTAGCAACTAACCGTTCTTTTTTATTGTTGGTTATATTGGATAACTCCCGTGCCGCCAACAGTAAAATCCAAAATATAATGATAAACCCAAATCGGTATGGATAAGCAATAGTTTGTTGTCCACCATGCCAGAATAAATAGATCTTTGGTACTGTAATACTTAAAACAAAGAAAATACCAATGACTAAATTAATAATTCTTTCTTTAATTGAATTGTGCGCATCAATAAAGTAAAGAATAAATACAATCATTGCTAATGTACCTACAAAGACTGGTAACCAATCATTATAAGTATCACCAATAAAAAGTCTAGAAACGGCCTTTCCCCCACTAATCAATGTCTTCATCTCAAAATTAGAGTTGAAATCTGATTGAGATAATTTATTACTAGAGAGATTAAGAAAAGTAGGCAGAATAACTACCGCACTAATTAAGCCACTAATAACAGAACTAATTGCAAAACCTACAAATTGGTGAATAAAATTCCTACGATTTTCAAAGTTGTTGATCGCGTATGCTAAAAATAGCATTACTAAAAAGATACATACCATGTAACCAATGTAGTAATTAAATATAATAGTGCATGCTAATAAGATACTATAAGTCAGCCATTTATTAATCTTTATTCCTCTAATTAAAGCGTAGGATACTAAAGGTAATAAGACTAATCCGTCTAACCACATTACATTTCCAGCATAGGCAATTGAATATCCACTTAACCCATAAGCAATCCCTAAAAATATAGGATAAGCATTACAGTTGAAGTTAAACCATTTCAAAACTAGCCAAGTAAAAGTCCCACTCATCAATCCTAATTTAATTAGAATTATTAAATACACAGCAAGATTAATTTTACTTGCAGGAAAAAGAAAAACTATAAAATTAAGCGGACTAAGGAGATAATAACCAATATTTCCAGCCATATCTCCACCAAATCCATTAAGGAAACTAAAACCAGCACTACTCCAATTGCCTAACAGTAATTGTCTATAATATTGAAAAAATGATAAATATTGATTAGGCAAATCTCCGCTGTACAGAACCCCATTAAAAAATGGATTACAATCTGTCAAAGTAGATAAAAGGAAAAAGAGTACTATAGTTGTTAAACAGCTTATTAGACTTAATTTTAAAATCTTTTTGTCTTTTTTACTTAAATATTTCATTCTTAATACCAAAAAACTCCTTTCTAAAATCTGTAATTTCAGTATTAGAAAGGAGTATAAACATTACTCTTACAATAAACTCTTAATTATCCTTGTTTTCATCTGAATTGTGTTCACTAGAATCCTTCTTTTCAGATGGTGGATTAAGTGGAATATCGTCAATATTCTTATGATCATCAGGAAGCGGATGAATATCTTCTTTATCATCCTTGTTTTCAGTTTCTTCTCTTTGCTGATCTTTCTTTTCCATTGCAGCTTTTGCTTCTTCATAAGTTGAAGCTTTAGACTCACTTGGAAATTCATTTTCATCATTTTCTGGCATTTTACCAGTCTTGAATAATGAAAGAATTTGTTTTTCATTTAAAGTTTCATACTTGAGTAAGGCTTCTGCAATAATCTTATGAGTTTCACGGTGACTCTTAATGATATCAATTGCTTGTTTATGACCTTCATCAAGAATTTCCTTAACTGCTTCATCAATCTTAGCAGCTGTAGCTTCACTATATGGCTTAGTTCCATAAGGTAATTGCATACTTGGAGATTCAAGCTCAGTCATACCAACATCAGTCATACCATATTGAGTAACCATACCCCTAGCGATGTTAGTTGCTTGTTCAAAGTCATTTGAAGCACCAGTAGACTTATCGCCCACAACTACTTCTTCACCAGCACGACCACCCATTAAACCAGCAACTTGTTCCATCAACTGCTTCTTAGTAATGATGTTTTCATCTTCTTTTGGAAGCATGATGTTATATCCACCAGCACGGCCTCTAGGAACAATTGTAACCTTACGAACAGTTCTTGAATCACTAAGAACCAATCCAACAATTGCGTGTCCTGCTTCGTGGTAGGCAACACGTTTTCTTTCTTCTGGAGAAATAACAGTATCTTTCTTAGCTGGGCCGGCAATAACTCTATCTTCAGCTTCATCAATATCAGAAGCTGTAATTTCAGTCTTATTACGACGAGCAGCAACTAAAGCAGCTTCGTTTAAAACATTTTCAAGATCAGCACCAACGAAGCCAGGAGTTTGACGTGCTACTTCCTTTAAATCAACATCAGGAGCTAAAGGTTTATTCTTAGCATGAACCTTTAAAATAGCTTCACGGCCTTTAACATCTGGGCGACCAACTAAAACTTTACGGTCAAAACGACCTGGACGAAGAAGTGCGGGATCAAGAACATCAGAACGGTTAGTAGCTGCCATAACAATGACACCTTCATCACCTTCGAAACCATCCATTTCAACCAGTAATTGATTTAAAGTTTGTTCTCTTTCGTCATGGCCACCACTTACGCCATTACCACGTTTACGCCCAACAGCATCAATTTCATCAATAAAGATGATACTTGGTGCATTTTTCTTAGCTGTTTCAAACAGATCACGTACACGAGATGCCCCAACACCGACAAACATTTCTACAAAGTCTGAACCAGAAATTGAATAAAATGGTACACCGGCTTCACCTGCAACTGCACGTGCAAGTAAAGTTTTACCAGTACCTGGAGGACCCTCAAGAAGAACACCAGCCGGAATTCGAGCACCTAATTTAGTATATTTTGCTGGATTCTTTAAGAACTCAACAATTTCAACCAATTCTTGCTTTTCTTCTTCTTCGCCAGCTACATCTGAGAATCTAACTTTATTTTTGCTTGGATCTTGTGGTTTAACATGTGATTTACCAAAGTTCATCATGCCGCCACCACGGCCTTGTCCACCTTGATTCATCATCATCCAAAGCATAACAATGAAAATCAAAGTTGGAACAAGCATTACGATAGTAGAAATCCAAGTTCCCGATTGAGACTCTCCTTGTCCAGAAATTGATGCTCCGCTCTTTTGGGCAAGATCTGAAACTGTCTTAACCATTGAATCATTTTGAAGCATCGTAGTACTGAACCGGGTTACTTCATTACTACTTTGTAAACTTGGAATTAGTCCAAATCCATTATTATTTTGATTATTTGACTTTTGAGCTTTCTTATAAGATCCAGTAACCGTATATACACCATTAGATGGTTGTACATTGATACTCTTGACTTTACCCGCTTTTAAATCTTTTACTAATTGAGAATAACGGATATTTTCTGTGGAACCATTACTACCGGAGCCTCCCACGGCCCAATTGATTCCAGCCAAGAGGATCACGAATACTATGATATAGAAAAGACCGTTAGAAAGCAGTCTATTTCTTCTATTTTTCATCTATTAACCTCCGCGACACTTCTTGGAATTACTCCAACGATTTTACCACAAATTATGCTTTTACCATAGAACTTTGCATAAACTTAAAAGTAAATATATACATTATAGCGTACAAAATTGGGGTTATATTCTTGATTTTGATAAACACTTTCAACATAGACTGGATTTTCCTCTTGCCAGACTGTCAAACAATACGGCCTTAAAGCTAAAGGAATCCCATTTTCAGCAAATTTTTTCTTGGCCTTAGTTTGTTTTCCTGTAGCTAACTTTAATGTACTACCTTGTGGCAAGCTTCCTACCTCTAAATACTTTGCTTTTTCGCCATAAAAATAACCAGCCAATTTTTGTGACTTTTCATCCTGGGTAATTAAATATTTTTTTCCGTTCAAAGAAAATTTTTCATTTAATTTAACTAGTTTTTTTTCAGGATCAATTACAGCTAATTCATTTCTATTAATCAAATAGTAATATTTTTGATAAAAAAGTAATTGAAAATTTTCTTTATTGAAAATCACATTTTTATTCAAGTCAATTTCATTGAAATGGATTCTTTGATGCCACTTTTTATAGATTAAATAATCGAAAAAAGCTGCCGCTTCATGTGTATTTAACCGAGCTAAATCTTCCTTTTTACCTCGTAGCGCTTTACTAAAATTTATTGGAGAAGGTAAACTATCAAAGAAATCACTCTGACACTTTGAAAGTAAAGCTACACTCTCACTAAAATGGTTAGCATTTTTAACTAGATGAGTTGTATCTTTCTTTAATAATGGAACAACATGATGTCTCAAACGATTTCTTAAAGTGTCATCTTCAAAATTAGTTTTATCTTCAATGAAATCAAGATGATGGTCCTCATCATATTTCAATAATTCATCTTTGGAATATTTAACTAAAGGACGCAACAATTTCATTGAACCGAGATTTCCCACAATTTGAAGACTATTCATTTCAGCTACATCCCCAGAGCGAATAAACTTCAATAAAATATTTTCAATTAAATCATCCCCGTGATGTGCTGTTAAAAGATAATCAGTTTGATACTTTCTTCCAACCTCTGCTAGGAATGCATAACGGTACTCTCTAGCTTTTGCTTCAACCCCAGCTTGCGGATGAAGTTCAACTGGCCACTTTTTTTCTACTAGCTTTACTTTAAGGGCTGAAGTTAATCTTTGTAAAAGTTGGCTTTCTAAAAAGCTATCATCTCTTAGACAATGGTCCAAATGTGCAACAATCAATTGTTCAGATGGATTAGGTAAAAAATTAACCAGCATCTTCAGCAACGCTACTGAATCTGGACCGCCACTTGCAGCCAGTAAAAGTTTTTTATTTTTTATTTCAATATTATTTTCAGTAAAAAAAGTTGTAAATTTTGTCATTTTTAGATTAAAAAAGTGACCCCTACCGGTCACTTAAATTCAATTGATTTTTTAAATTAGCTATTTTATCAGTAGATTTCTCTAATAATTTAGCTAGTGGAGTAAAATCTTTACTATCTTTAAATTCATTAGTTGGATCAACTAAATCAGGATTATTTACCTGACTCAATGATAGAGAAATTTTTCCTTCATGATTATTGATCACAACAACACGGATTTCGTCTCCAACACTATACTTCTTTTTAACACTTTCCCACTTATCACCGAAGTCTTTATGGAAAATCAAACCATGATGTTGATGTGGTAAAGTTACAAAAATCCCAAGTTTAGTAATATTATTCACTTTAGCATTGAGCCTTAATCCAATTGGAAATTTCACTAATAATCCTCCTCTTTTTCAGGAAGAGTATAAATTGATTCACCAGATTTAGAATAATAGAACTTATAACGAATTACTTTAGCCACATAATCAGGATCTTTTAAGTCCGCAACTTGTGATTTTAATTTTTTATTAGTTTTGTTAACCTGGTTTAATTCTGCTTTATTAGTTTGAATTTGACTATTAATTCTACCAGTTTGCACATGGACCATAATTAGTTGCAGTCCAAAAATTAAAATTGCAATTGCAAAACAAGCAATAATTCGGTTCTTCCTTACGCGATGAACCTCTTTTTCTTTTCTAGCCGCTTTACGCCGCAAACGTGCTAGGCGTTCCTCATCGCTTAAGGCATTATAAAGTCGTGGCCCTCTCTGCATACGGATGTCCCTGCCTTTTCGTTAATATTCTAAATCTTAATTATATCACCACTTGGTATTAATATAACACCTTACTCTTCCCTTGTCATTAATTAATTAGCTCATACAAGTCGCTGGCTTCTGCCTTCTTAGTTGTTTCTCTTAAGTCAAGTACACGAGCTTTTAATTGTTTTGTACCGAATCCGATTTCAATAACATCACCTAGTTTAACATCATAGCTAGATTTTACTACTCGGTCATTAACTTTTACTCGTCCTTGATCAGCCATTTCTTTAGCAACAGTACGTCTTTTAACTAATCTAGATACCTTTAAAAACTTATCGATTCTCATTACTTTCTTTCTCCCTTTATTTTTGAACAATCTCACTAGCTGTTTCTAAGAATGTATGAAGCTCATTAAATAATTGTCTAGTACTCATATTTTTCTCAAGCTCAAGCATTACGTTCAATCTCTTTTGCGAATCCATATTAATTCGTGCTCTTAGAGATACGTGTTCTAGGGCCTTAAAAATATTTGGTCCTTCTAATTCCTCACTAGCCTGATTATTAAAAATGACTTGCAACTTATCATTTGATTTTTGAGTAAGAGATACAACTTGAGCTAAATCTGCATCTGCCTTAACTGTAGATACATTCAAAAGATTTTCTACAGCAAGTGGATAATCACCAAAGCGATCAATTAATTCATCTGCGATATTGTCCGCCTCTTTTTGATCATTGATCCCCTTAATTTTCTTATAGAATTCAATTTTTTGTTCTTGATCTGCAATATAATCATCGGGAATATATGCTTCCAAATCAAATTGAACTTCTGCATTAGATTTAACCGCAACTTTTTTACCTTTACGTTTCTTAATTGCTTCGTCTAACATTTGGGCATATAAATCGTAACCAACACTATCAATGAAGCCATGCTGCTGTTTTCCAAGCATATTACCGGCCCCTCTAATTGATAAATCACGCATAGCAATTTTAAAGCCGGATCCTAATTCAGTAAAGTCGCGGATTGCACTAAGCCGTTTTTCACCAATTTCAGTTAAGACTTTATTTGGTTGATAAAGGAAATAGGCATAGGCTAAACGGGCACTTCTGCCTATTCGACCACGTAATTGATATAGCTGACTTAATCCATAATGATCTGCATCTTCAACAATCATAGTATTAACATTTGGCATATCAACGCCAGTTTCAATAATTGTTGTTGTTACCAAGATATCAAATTCGTTTTTTGAAAAACGATACATAATATCTTCCATTTGGTTTTCACTCATGCGGCCATGAATATATTCAATTTTGGCTTCTGGAATCAGTTCTTCTAATTGACTAACAACTTTATCGATATCATCAATCCGATTATGTAAGAAAAATACTTGCCCGTTACGCTTCATTTCTCTAAGGACGGCCTCACGAACAATACTTGGCATTTCTTCCATAACATAAGTTTGAATTGGATAACGGTTAGTAGGTGGCGTCTCCATAACTGAAAGATCTCGTACTCCTACCATCGACATATGTAAAGTACGAGGGATTGGAGTAGCAGTCAAAGTCAAAACATCGATATTGGCTTTTAATTCTTTTAGCCTTTCCTTATGCTTAACTCCAAATCGCTGTTCTTCATCAATAATTAACAAGCCTAGGTCTTTAAATTGGACATCTTTTGAGAGCAAGCGGTGTGTTCCAACAACCATATCAATCTTGCCACTTTTTACACCTTCAACTATCTCCTTCACTTCAGTAAGAGTTTGAAAACGTGATAAAAGCGCACAATTTACTGGAAAATCTTTAAAACGGTCTTGCATGGTTTCAAAATGTTGTTGCGCCAAAATAGTAGTTGGAGCTAAAAAGGCAACTTGTTTTCCATCCCGAATTGCTTTAAAAGCAGCTCTCAAGGCAACTTCAGTTTTACCAAAGCCTACATCTCCCACTAAAAGTCGATCCATTGGCTTCGTACTTTCCATATCAGCCTTAATTTCTCTAATTGAACGAAGCTGATCTGGAGTTTCAGGATATGGAAAAGCATCTTCAAATTCTTTTTGTAAATCATCATCCGGACTGAAAGCAAATCCTTTTTCAGATTCACGTTTTGCGTACAGTTCAATCAAATCGTCTGCGATATCTTCAACTTTTGACTGAACCCGTTTTTTAGTCTTAGTCCACTCAGAACTTCCCAATTTATTAATATGAGGAACTCTGCCTTCAGAAGCCACATATTTTTGTACTAAACCTAATTGGTCAGCAGGAACAAATAGCTGATCATGATGTTGATAAGTAATAGTGATGTAGTCACGTTTTTTACCGTCTACATCTAAGGTTTTAATTCCTTCAAACCGTCCAATACCATGATTGACATGAACAACATAATCGCCTGGCTTTAATTCATTATAGTTTCTTAACCGTTGAGCATTTTCAAGAGTTTTAACACGTTTGCGGTGATGTGGTCTTTGATTGAATAATTCTCGTTCAGTTAAATAAACCAAATCTAAACTAGGTAAAGCAAAACCATGTGCAAAATTACCTACAGTTATTTGAGCTTTATTTAATAAAAGTTGATCTGCTTTTACAACCGGAATATCAACACCATAATCAACTAAATTTTGAGCGATTTGCTTAGCACGAGTTTCTGAATCAGCTTGCAAAATAACTGTATTTCCTTCATTAGAAAAGCCTGTTAGCTCACTTTTAATCAAGGGCATTTGACTAAAGAACTGTTGAACTTCTCGTGTGGTAAAGTTAAGAATTTGATCAAATTTTAATCGTCCCATTCCTTTTTGAAATAGCGAGAATAACATCTGAGCTTGCTTTGATTTTTGAACAACTCGCTCAAAACTATGGCGTAATTTTTGACTATTCAGCATTGCTCCGGCTTTTATTTCTTCGGAAATAAAAGCTTCATTTTGAGCATCCACATCAGCTACATTCTTTTTTATGGACTGCCAATCATCAAATAGTAATAAGCCATCTTTATCTAAATAATCAATTAAATTGAAAGATCGCGGAAGTAAATAATCAATCAAAAAGGCATAGTTATCTGGCAAACCACCAGCTTCTAATAAATCAATTGCCTTAACAAAATGATTTTTAACGCTCTCTTCTTCAGCAGTTGATTCGCTCATATCCTGCTTTATTTTTTCTACCGCTTCTTGAAAATTATGTGGTGAAAATACTCGATCTAGAGCTGGGCCAATTGAAATACTGTCTTTTTCTTCTAAACTACGCTGTGTAGCTGAATCAAACTCCTTTACGGTATCAACTTCATCCCCAAATAATTCAATTCGAATCGGATTCTCTTGATCCAAAGGATAAATATCAAGAATATCTCCTCGACGAGCAAATTCTCCAGGACGGGCTACAATGCTTTCTCTGCGATATCCTGCCTGCGTAAGCCATTCAGTTAACTTATCTAAGTCGAATTCTGCCTCAGGCCTAAATATCTTTTTTGCCTTAGTAAAATCTCTCGGATCACTCAACTTATATTGTAAAGCTTGGGGCGTTACTACAACAATCCCCGCTCTCTTTTCAGCTAAAAACTCTAAGGTCTGTAATCTTTGACTAAGTTCGTCCGGAGATGCAATAGCCGTTTGAGTAGCAATTGTAGCATCAACTGGGAAGCCAAATACCATATCATCAGGCAATAAGTTTCCTAATTCATCTAAAAGCGTCTGCGCCTTCTCTTCATTATCTTCAACTAAAATCAATGTCTGCTGCCAAGCTTTTAACATTTGCATCAGTACAGCAGCAAAAGCACCTGAATTTACTCCAGTTAAAAGTGATCTTTTTTCTACTGGAGCTTTTTCAATAAAATTATTTAACTCTTTATCTTTTTTTATTAACTCTGTAATGTTCATTCTAATTATACTGATTCATTAAATATTGGGCGTTCTTCCCTTTAATAAAATCATTAATGACATTCTCACTTGTCTCAAAAGCTGTATCCATCAGTTTTTGCTGGTCATTATTAAAGGGACTTAATACCCAAGAAACAACACTTTCGTTTTCAGGATGGCGAATTCCAATTTTTAATCGATTAAAATTGTTCGTTCCTAAACAAGCCATAATGCTCTTAATTCCATTATGACCTCCTGATTTACCATTTGCACGAATTCTAATCTTTCCAATTGGCATGTCCATATCATCATGAATAACTAAAATATCTTCAGGCTTAATTTTGAAGAAATTGGCTACTTGCGCGATTGATTTTCCCGAATCATTCATAAAAGTCTGTGGTTCAAGAAAAATCACATCTTCACCATTGATCTTTTGTTTTGTCCATAAGCCTTCAAACTTATCCTTATCTAGAGTTAAACCATTTTTCTCTAAGTAATGATCTAATGCCATAAAACCTGTATTATGCTTAGTCTGATCATATTTTCTACCTGGATTTCCTAAACCTGCAATTAACTTCATTCTTTTTCATCCTCTTTGATAAATATTTCATTCTAAATCTGCTTATTGCTCTTGAGATTATAGCACACGCTTACTTACAAATAATTAATTAGATCTTTAAAATTATATTTTTAATTTTTAAATTCCAATATGATATAATCTTTATTGTTAAATAAATCACTAATATGAAAGGAAGTATTAGCAAATGTCAGAAGAAAAAATTCATAAGATTATTCTTGTTGGTGACGGTGCTGTAGGTTCTACTTACGCATTCTCATTAGTTCAACAAGGTATCGCACAAGAATTAGGTATCGTTGATATCATTAAAGAAAGAACTCAAGGTGATGCTATTGACTTAGCAGACGCTACTCCTTGGATTGCACCAAAGACTATTTACTCTGCAGAATACTCAGACGCAAAAGATGCTGACTTAGTAGTTATTTCTGCTGGTGCTCCACAAAAGCCAGGTGAAACTCGTCTTGACCTTGTTAACAAGAACTTAAAGATTTTATCTTCAATCGTTGAACCAATCGTTGAATCAGGTTTCAATGGTATTTTCTTAGTTGCTGCTAACCCAGTTGATATCTTAACTCACGCAACTTGGAGAATGTCAGGATTCCCTAAGGATCGTGTTATCGGTTCAGGTACTTCACTTGATACTGGTCGTCTTCAAAAAGTTATCGGTGAAATGGAACACGTTGACCCACGTTCAGTTAATGCATACATGCTTGGTGAACACGGTGATACTGAATTCCCAGTATGGAGCTACAACAATGTTGGTGGCGTAAAAGTTAGCGATTGGGTTAAGGCTCACCCAGAAGTTGGTGAAAACAAGCTTGAAGCAATCCACAAGGAAGTTGCTGACATGGCTTACGATATCATTAACAAGAAGGGTGCTACTTTCTACGGTATCGGTACTGCTTTAGCATTCATTACCAAGGCTATCTTGAACAACGAACACAGAGTTCTTCCACTTTCAGTACCTATGGATGGTGAATACGGCTTACACGATATTCACATCGGTACTCCAGCAGTTGTTGGTCGTCACGGTTTGGAACAAGTTATTGAAATGCCATTAAACGCTGACGAACAAGCTAAGATGGAAGCTTCTGCAAAACAATTAAAGGAAGTTATGGACAAAGCCTTCAAAGAAACTGGCGTAAAGGTTCGTCAATAATAATTAAGACTTTTTCCTGTAAGAGAGCATTCACATTTTGTGGATGCTCTTTTATTTTTTAAATTAAAGTTGTTTAATCAGTCTTTAATTTTTATATAAAACTATGGTATAATGGCTTGTAAATCTCAGATGTATGGAGGCTAATCATGCTAATTAAATCTCTTGTCTATAAAAAAGATTACTTAACTACAGTCAACGAAAAAGCTACTCTTGCCGAAGCATTAAAAATATTAGAAGACTCCGGCTTTCGTTGTGTCCCTATTTTAGATGATACAGGAACCATTTTCCGGGGAAACATTTATAAAATGCACATTTACCGTCACAAGTCTCAAGGCGGCGACATGAATCTACCTGTAACTTACTTGCTTAAAAATGCCACCAAAACAATTAAGGTAAATTCACCATTCTTTCGTGTATTCTTTAATATTAAAGACCTCCCATACATTGCTGTATTGGATGAAGAAAACCATTTCTATGGAATTTTGACTCACTCCCGTTTACTAGATATGCTTTCTGATGCTTGGAATATCAAAAATGGTTCTTATGTTTTGACTATTCTTTCAGATAATGATCGTGGTAATTTAGTTAAAATGGCAAAAATTATTTCTAAATATAGTAATATTGCCGGTTGTTTAACTTTAGATGTTAAAACTGGTGAATTAGTTCGCCGTAACTTATTTACTCTTCCTATTGGTGTTTCTCGCGAAACGATGACTGCTATCGTCAACCGACTCGAAAAGAAAGGTTTCGTTGTTGCTGAAATTGAAGATCTTCAATCAGGTCTAACAATCCGTAGCGCAGAAAAACCTGGAGAATTAAAAGACTAATTATCTTGATTACTATAGTAAAAAAGCTTGTTTAGCCAAATTGGTTAAACAAGCTTTTATTTTTAATTTTCGTAATATACACGTGGTAAACGATCATTTAATAAGCAAGCAACTTCATAATGAATTGTGTCAACATAATCGGCCGCAGCTTTAATATTATTTTGATCATTAGGATTAGAAGAAATGATGGTTACTTTGGTCCCTACTGGCATCTTTTTAGGCATCTTAACCATAAATTGATCCATACAAATTCGGCCAACAATTGGACAGTACGTATTTCCCACTTTAACCTTGAAACCTTGAAACTTTCTAATAAAACCATCTGCATAACCAACGGGTACGGTTCCAATAATTGTATCTTCATCTGCAATAAAGGTCGAGCCATATCCAACACCATCACCTTGGTGAATTGTCTTAACATGAGTTAGTTCACTTTCAAATGACAAGGCCGGCTCTAACGGAATATTTGATTTTAAGTCTGAAGAATTGGGATTAGAAGAAGGATTTAAACCATAAATTCCAATACCAAATCTAACTAAATCACTTTTAATTCCATCATGAAAAATACTTGCTGCCGTATTATCAACATGAATCCACTTTGGCTTTACAGTAAGCAAGCTCTTCATATGATTAAATTTTTCACATTGATGTTTGAAATAAGTTTCATCACTACTATCAGCAGAAGCAAAATGGGCAAACATTCCTTCAATAAAGAAATTATCGTTATTCTCTAAAAACTCATTAGCGGCAATAAAGTCTGCATATTCATTAAATCCGATTCTACCCATCCCGGAATCAATACCTAAATGAATCTTTAATTGCAAATTTGCATCTTTTAAGTACTTCTCTGCTTCTTTAAGCCATTCTAAGTTTGGAACAGTTAATGAAACGTTATTTACAGCAGCAATTGGAGCATATTCAGGAGAAACAACGCCTAAAACTAAAATTGGTTTTGTAATATCTGCACGTCTTAACTCTAATGCTTCGTCCAAAATTGCAACGCAAAAGCCAGCTGCTCCTACCTTATCTGCAACTCTAGCTACTTCTACTGCACCATGTCCATAACCGTTAGCTTTTACAACTGCAAGCATCTTTTGTCCGGGCTCTAGATGCTCCATCTCATTTTCAAGATTTCTTTTAATAGCGCCCAAGTTTACCTTTACTACGGCTGGACGATGAATTCCTGGAACCATTAATCTAATTCCTCCAAAACTACAACTGTTATAATCTCATGATCATCATGTGTGATACTAGGAAAAATATTTCCAGAAAACTTTGTCGAGGTCATTACTGGATGCCCTAAGTCATCCCATAATGTTTCAATATCTTGAAAACCAACATATTTGCCTAATCCAGTTCCCATTGCCTTTGAAAAAGATTCTTTTAAAGAAAAACGTCCACCAAGATACTCTACCTTGCGCTTTCCTTTTAATTGTTGATATTGTTCAAATTCTTTCGGAGTTAATACCCTTTTAGCAAATTTATCGCTTTTTTCAACTATCTTTTTCATGCGTTCAACTTCAACTGAGTCAATTCCTACGCCTCTAATCATTATTTTCACCTCACACATTGATACATTATATTACAAAAAAGAGCTGTAGCAACTACAGCTCTCCAGTAACAAAAATTAATCTTTTTTCTTTATAACGAAATCATGCTTTCTACCACCTTTACGGGCACTAGGCTTACGATGATATCGTTCATTTCGATCTCCACCACGTTTGAAATTACGTTTAAAGTTTCGATTATTACCATGCTTTGATTTAAATGGTAATGGCTTTTCAGGTGTAATTTTTACTTTTACACTATCTGCATCTTTAGACAAGTTCTTCAATAAAGCGGCCACTAAATCAATCGCAGAATAATCGTCAAGAAGTTGAGATGCTTCTTCAGTATATTTAGAAAGATCGCTATCAAGCAATTCTGCTACTTTTTTATTAGCTGCACTTAGCTGACCTTTAAATGCTTCTTCATCAGTTGGTGGCTTAAGTGGCATCATCTTTTTATGCGTTAATTGTTCTATAGTACGCATATAGCCAATTTCATTTGGAGTAACAAAAGTTACAGACATTCCGTTCTGGCCAGCACGTCCAGTTCTACCAATACGGTGAACATAAGAATCTGGATCCTGCGGAATATCATAGTTATAAACATGACTTACTCCAGAAATATCTAATCCACGAGCTGCCACATCAGTTGCAACTAAAATATCTAGCTTACCTTTACGGAATCTCTTTAACACGCTCATTCGCTTAGCTTGAGAAAGATCACCATGAATTCCAGCAGCGTTATATCCACGTGCTTGTAGCCCACGTGTTAATTCATCAACACGTCTCTTAGTTCTACCAAAAATAACAGCTAAATCAGGATTTTGAACGTCAATTAAGCGACATAGGATGTCGAACTTTTCATTTTCTTTTGCTCTCACAAAATACTGATCAATTAAATTAGCAGTTAATTCTTTTCCTTTGATTTTTACAATCTCAGGATCATTCATGAATTTTTCACCAATTCTTAAAATTGGCTTTGGCATTGTAGCAGAGAAAAGTAATGTTTGATGTTTACTTAATGCATATTTCAAAATACTTTCAATATCTTGAATAAATCCCATATCAAGCATTTCATCTGCTTCATCTAAAACAATTGTTTTGATTTTAGAAATATCAATGGTGCCACGTTTTAAATGATCAAGCAAACGTCCAGGTGTTCCTACCAAAATTGCTGGTGTTTGCTTTAAAGCACGAATCTGACGTCTAATATCAGCACCACCATAAACTACTTGAACGCGAGCTTTTTCATCACGACCTAAACGGAACAACTCTTCTTGGGTTTGAATAGCCAATTCACGGGTAGGTTCAATAATAATAGCTTGAATTGAATCGTGTTGCTTATCTAAGTTTTGTAAAATTGGCAAACCAAAAGCAGCAGTTTTACCAGTCCCTGTCTGGGCTTGACCAATTACATCTTTTCCCTCCAAAACTAGGGGAATGGTTTTTTCTTGAATTGGTGTAGCTTCTTCAAAACCTGAACGCTTAATAGCTTTTAAAATTTCAGGTTTTAAGTTCATTTCAGAAAATTTCAAATATCTAATTCCTTCCTACATGAGACGGTCTAAAACCTTTTCCAAATGCATCCCATGTGATCCCTTTAGCATTACAATATCAGCTGGCTTAATATCATTCTTTAAGTCATCAATCATATGATTCATTTGATCTTGTGGATAATAGTGCAAATTTTCTTCTGGGTACTTATCAACAAGAGCATCATATAAGTTTTTCATCTCTGGACCATATAAATATAGTTCATTAATAATTGCTGGATCCAAGCTAGCGGCAAGAGACGCATGAAGATCGGCTGATTCATCCCCAAGCTCTAACATATCACCTAAGACAGCAATTCTGCGCCCACCATCTTCGACCATTACTTGTCCAAACGAAGTCGTAACAGCCCTAACCGCAGTTGGATTTGAATTGTAGACATCATCCATAATTGCTTCGCCTACATCACCCTTCTTCCATTGCATTCTATTTGCTGTTGGAGTGAAGTTAGCTAAAGCTTGGGCAATTTGTTCATCATTTTCACCAAAATGGCGTCCTACACTAATAGCTGCAAGAGCATTAGAGACATTATGTTTTCCAATCATTGGAATCTTAAATTGCTGTGTTGACCCATTTACTTCAAAAGTAGCATGGTGCATGTAAGATCTAAATATAGTGGCAAAAACAGTATCTTCTTCTCTAAAACCAAAAGTACTCTTTTCTTGCTTAATCTTAGCTGCACGCTCTTCTAGTAAAGGTTCATCGCCATTGTAAATAAACTTACCGTCTTCTTTTAAGAAGTCAGTAATTTCCATTTTAGCGTCTGCAATCTTATCTCTAGTACCAAAGAACTCAATATGAGCTTCACCAATCATTGTGATGACACAAACATCGGGTCTTACTAATTCACTTAAATGATGTAATTGTCCAGGGCGATCCATCCCCATTTCAAGAACTAAAATTTCAGTAGATGGTTTCATCTCTAAAATAGTTACGGGTACCCCAATTTCATTATTAAAGTTAGCCTGTGTCTTATGCACATTAAATCTTTTTGATAAAACCGCTGCAACCATATCCTTAGTTGTAGTTTTACCATTAGATCCAGTAATTCCAACAACAGTTGGATTAACTTTACCTAAGTAATATTTAGCTAAATTTTGAAGCGCAGTTAGCGGATCTTCCACTTCAATAACTGGCACATCAGTAGGCATACCCTCATGTCCTTTTTTCCAAAGGGTTGCTTCTGCTCCGTTTGCCATTGCATTAGATACAAAATCATGTCCATCCCTTGCACCATCTAAGGGAATAAACAAAGAATTGGGAGTTGCTTTTCTTGAGTCAAAAACAACAGAGGTAATGACCTTATCTTCTCCCATATTAACTGAACTATTTAATGCTTTAGCGATCTCAGCAAGTTGCATTTTCATAATAAATAAATTACTCCTACCTAAAATTGCATGTACTCCTATTATACTGACTTATCACAGTCAGAAAAAGGTCTCACGCATATCAATAAGAATTATACCACGTTAAGCATAAAAAAAGAGCAGTCCAAAGTGGGCTGCTCTTTTGGTAAAAACCAAGAATTATTAGTTCTTTGAAGACATACCGTACTTCTTGTTGAATTTTTCGATACGACCATCTGCTTGTGCAAACTTTTGCTTGCCAGTGTAGAATGGGTGAGAATCTGAAGAAATTTCAACACGAACTAATGGGTAAGTCTTACCTTCGAATTCAACTGTTTCTTCTGGTTTTAAAGTAGAACCAGCTACGAACTTAGCACCAGTTGCTGAGTCCATGAAAACAACTTCTTGGTAATCTGGATGAATCCCTTTTCTCATTGTTTAATACTCCTTTGCCATGACCAATATTTCAGATCATAGATTATTTTACGACTAGTTAAGGATAGCACCTTTCTAACTATAATTCAAGCTAATTTAGACTAGTGTACTTAATTCTAGTCATTCTTAAGCTTAATTTTTTCGTTTACTTTTATCGCTGCCGGGTCAACTTTTTCTAGTCCTGTATCAATTGCAACTTTATAGAAGATCAAGGAGACAATTGCAATCAACAGAAAATCCCACGGATATTTAATCCAGTTTTGTCCACCAAAGCCGTCGCTACCACAATAAGACATAATAGAAATAAATACTAAATACCCTAAAAGCCAAGCAGCATGCTTAAACTGCGATTTAAAATCTTTCTTTTGATATTTAACTTCATAATAGAAATAAATTGGAATTCCCACAAGAATAACCAAAATAACTTGAATTGTTGTTGGCCACATCGTCCAATAAATAGCTAAACTAGTTAATACAAAAGTTAAAGGAGCAAACCAGCGCATATAATTAGGTTTATATGGTCTTTCCAAATCTGGTGCTATTTTTCTCAAAGTAATAGTAGTAACTGGACCAGTTAAATAAGCAATCAAAGTTGCACAAGTAATTACTGTTGCAAGTAAATTCCAGTTCCTAAAGACACTTACTAAAACCATTGCCAAAATTAAATCTGTAATCATCGCAAAACGAGGCACTAGATAGCGTCTATTAAGTCTCCCTAACCAAGCTGGTAAGTGTTTTGTGTACGTCATTGCAGCCAGGGCTCTTGATGCAGTTGCAACAAAAGCTACTCCAGTCCCAAAAGGTGAAACAAAAGCATCCATATAAAGTAAAATTACAAGCCAATTAATTTCTAAAAGGATTGCAATATCTGCAAATGGGGACGCAAAATTAATTCCATGCCAGGATTTCTTAGCAAGCATTGCCGGATCAACCGCTCCAATAAAGGCTACTTGAAGCAAAATATAAATTGCAGCCGTCACAAACATGGAAATTAAAACTCCACGAATAATATTCTTTCGCGGATTCTTTAATTCACCACCAATATTAATTATTGTCTGAAATGCGTCATAAGACATAATGATACCAGCGCCAGAAGCTGCTTCAAAGATGGCTCTACTTCCATAAGGCATAAATGTTTTTACATCGTGACCAAAGTTAGCAGGATGAAAACTAGATGCAAACAGCATAATAATTGTTATCGTAGGCAAGAGTACTTTAAAAACAGAAATTAAGTTAGTAAAGTGGGTCATGATTTTAATTGACCAGAAGTTAATTAAAGTAAAAATAATCATGAACACAAATACCAATAATAGCCCCGGTGTAGTTATATTTCCGTCTTGCATAAAGTGATGTGTCCAGTTTGCCCACTTCCATGGCCAAGAACTCATGTATTGAACAGCCGCAACTGCCTCCATTGGCACCAAAGTTACCAGCGAAATCCAATTTGCCCAAGCAGCGATAAAGCCAAGCATGGGCCCATGGCTATATTGAGCATATTTGCTCATTCCCCCACTTTCAGGAAACATAGTTCCTAGCTCAACATAAGTCAAGGCAATTGCAATAATAATAACTGCACCGATTATCCAAGATAATATAGCCGCTGGGCCGGCAATTTTTGCTGCCGAGCCTGAGCCAAAAAGCCATCCGGATCCAATCAACGAATTAAGGGCTAGCATTATTGCTGAAAATAAACTTATTTTATGTCCCTTATTCACATCTCTTCCATCCCTTCTTTATAAAAATTAAATCTATACTTAAAACAATTAAAAATTATTTTAACTAAAAACCTAGAACCGACAACCAGCCCTAGGTTCTAGATCAATCTTCAAAATAGCTATAAAGATCACTTACTTTTAAATTTCTTTTTTCTTCTTCACTAATATCTGCTTTAACTTTACCATCCTTTAACACTAAAAGACGATTTCCATATTTTAAAGCATCCTCCATGTGATGTGTAATCATTAAGGCAGTTAATTTATTTTCTTTAATTTGCTTATCAGTTACTGCTAGTAGATTTTCACTAGTATGAGGATCTAAAGCTGCTGTATGCTCATCTAATAATAAAATATCGGGCTTTTCTATTGTAGCCATCAAGAAACTCAAAGCTTGTCTTTGGCCTCCAGATAAGCCCTCCACAAACGTATTTAAACGATTCTCTAAGCCATTATTCATAACTGCAGCTAGCTTTTTAAAACGAGGTAAGTTTTGCTTAAGTCTTCTAATCTTTAAAAATCTTCTCTTTCCCCGTTTTGTTGCTAGTAATAAATTTTCTCCCACCGTCATTCGCGGAGCCGTCCCCATCTTAGGATCTTGAAAAACTCGTCCAATAAATTGTGTCCGCTTTTCTTCACTCATTTTAGTAATATCCTGCCCATTATGCCGAAGAATACCACTATCAGGTTTTAAACTACCCGCAATCGTATTAAAAAGTGTAGACTTACCCGCTCCATTTGTCCCAATTATAGTAATAAAATCTCCAGGTCTAATTTCTAAATTAATTCCTTTTAAAATTGGAACAATTTCACCATCAGCTGTTTTAACAGTTGTTTGGACATCTTTTAATTCTAAAATTGGCTTAGTCATGCTTTTTCACACCTCTTTCTACTGGCTTTTTCAAATGTAAAAACTTTTCTAACTGCGGAAGCATCATACATAGAGCTAAGACAATTGAAGAGATTAAATTTAAATCATTAGCTGAAAATCCAAGTTGCAGTACAGCGAGTAAAATCAAACGATAGATAATACTACCTAAAGTTACAGCTACTAAACGCTGATTTAAGGTCAATTCTCCAAAAGCTACTTCACCAATAATAATTGAAGCTAAAGCAATAACAATAGTTCCAATTCCCATATTAATATCGGCATAACCATTATTTTGCGCAATTAATGCTCCACATAAGGCAACTATTCCATTTGATAGCATTAATCCGACGATCACCATAAAATCTGTATAAATTCCTAATGATTTAGCCATGCTCGGGTTATCTCCGGTAGCAATAAAAGCTTGGCCAAAATCTGTATTTAAAAAGAAAATTAAGATTCCCGTAATTACTATTACTACTACGATACCTAAAACAACACCGTTAAAATATTGGGGTAAACTTTCTAAAAATTCATTGTTGAGTAATGTCTTCTTACCAATCAGTGAAATATTAGAACCGCCCATAATTCGTAAATTAATAGAATAAATTGCCGTCATTGTTAAAATACCAGCAAGTAGAATTGGAATTTTTCCTTTTGTATATAATAATCCCGTTACTAAACCTGCTGCCATTCCAGCTAAAAGGGCTAAGAAAGTAGCTAAGTATGGGGACATTCCGTGTGAAATATTAGCTACTGCAACAGCTGCACCCAATGGAAAGGTTCCTTCTACGGTCATATCAGCAAAATTCAAAATTCTAAATGTCAAATATAATCCTAAGCCAAGCAAAGCCCATAGCAAACCCTGGCCAATAGCAGATACGATCAAGTTCATCTATATACAACTCCTTTTTTCTGACATTCTTCTAAAAATCGTTGAGGTACTTGAAGATTTAATTCTCTGGCTTCTTTTAAATTAACAACTGGTTCTCCCTTTCTCACTCTTTCGATTGGTAAAGAACTAACTTTTTTACCCTTTAAAATTTCAATAGTTATCTTTCCAGTCATTTTTCCTAACTCATATTGATTAACACTATAAGTTGCAAGACCACCCTGTTTTACCATAGTAGCTGCGGCAGGGAAAATTGGCTTTTTAGCAGCATTACCATTTTTAACTAATGTTTCCATCGCTCCAGCAATTGTGTTATCAGTTGGTACAATGACGGCATCTACTTGACTAAACATCTGCTCTGAAACTTGATTAAGATCGTTACTATTTGCAATTGAGAAAGATTTTAAAGATATTTTTCTCTTTTTACATTCACGTTCAATCTCATGAAAGCCGCTAACTGCAGACGAATCACTAGAAGTATAAATTACCCCTAAAGTTTTTAAATTGGGTAAAAACTCTCTAATTAAATCTAATTGTTGCTTAATTGGAGCAGCATCTGATACACCAGTAATATTTTTTTCGGGATGTCTTTCATTTTTTACTAGCCCACTAGTTTTGGGACTTGTTACAGCACCTAAAACTAGTGGAATTTTATTCGTTGTATTCGCTAATGCTTGGGCAGCGGGAGTAGTAATTCCAACTAATACTCTTGATTGCTCATCAGTTAGTTTTGTTGCCATCGTACGTAAATTACTCTGATCATTATTTGCATTTTGATAGTCAATTTTGATATTTTTTCCATTTACGTAGCCCTCTTCTTTCAGCTCATCTCGAAAGCCGCGATATATCTCATCAAGAGCTGGATGACGCATCAAAGTTAATACACCAACTCGGGGAATTTTATTATTTTCTTCTTTCTGTTTATTCTCTCCAAAAAAAGCTATGGTTAAAAAAGCTACTAAAATTACAATTAATCCATACATTCTTTTCATAATTTTTCTCCAAAAAAACAGGAATCTACCTTCACATGCAGATTCCTGTTACTTTTTTATCACAAAAAGAAAAAGGTCTGCATGTTACTCCATGCAGACCACAATAAATACACAGCCAGCACAGATACAATCTGAATCTTTCAGGTTGCATCTTGCTTAACAACCTGATTTACTGGCCTTGCCAACGATTATTTTTCATAAACTTAGCTTGTGTATTCATAATTAACTACTCCTTAAAAAATTTAATTATATTGTAATTGGCTTATATTTTTCTGTCAATAGCTTTTATTTGATCGGATATCTCTGAATTAACCCCTTAACTCTTTCTTTTGCCTGAGCTAGGACTCCTGCATCTTCAGGATTATCCAAAACTTCAATAATTATTTTAGCAACTTCTTTAGCATCAGATTCCTTAAAGCCCCGACTAGTTATTGCTGGTGTTCCAATTCTCAATCCACTAGTAATAAATGGACTTCGTTTATCGCCAGGAATAGATTCTTTGTTAGTCGTAATATTCACAGAGTCTAGTAAATTTTGGGCATCTTTTCCTGTTACGCCGGTCTTGGTAATATCAATAATCATCAAGTGATTATCAGTTCCACCTGAAACCACGCGAATATTTTTGCTATTTTTAAATTCTTCAGCCATGGCTTTTGAATTCTTAATTACTTGATCAATGTATTGAGTAAATTCTGGCTGTAAATCTTCATAAAAAGCTTGAGCCTTTGCAGCAATAACATGCTCTAATGGTCCACCTTGCGTTCCTGGAAAGAGAGCTGAATCAATTTTCTTCCCTAATTCTTTATTGTTAGATAAAATCATCCCTCCACGCGGACCACGTAAAGTTTTATGTGTGGTTGTTGTAACAACGTCAGCTATAGGTATTGGGCTCGGATGTGCTCCAGTTGCAACTAAGCCTGCAATATGCGCCATATCAACCATTAGATAGGCACCAACTTCATCCGCAATATCACGAAACTTCTGCCAATCAATAATTCTGCTATAAGCAGAAGCGCCAGCAATAATTAATTTTGGCTTCTTCTCTATAGCAATCTGTCTAATTCGCTCAAAATCCAATTCTTCAGTTTCAGGATTTAGGTCATAACTAATAGAATTAAAAATTTTCCCTGAAAAGTTAACCTTCGCCCCATGCGTAAGATGCCCACCAGCATCCATACCCATTCCTAAAATTGTATCTCCTGGCTTTAACAAAGCATTATAAACTGTCATGTTTGCCTGTGAACCAGAATGAGGCTGAACATTGGCATATTCTGCATTAAATAATTTTTTGGCATAGTCAATTGCCAATTGTTCTACCTTATCAATATATTGACAGCCACCATAATATCTCTTTCCCGGATATCCTTCTGCGTATTTATTGGTGAGAACAGATCCTTGTGCTTCTCTGACAGAATCGGAAACAATATTTTCTGATGCAATTAATTCAATTGTATCTTCTTGTCTTTTCTCTTCACTTTTAATTGCATCCCAAAGTGCAGGTGATTTTTCTCCATAATTCATCTATAAATTCCTCCCATGCTTGCAGAATTTTTTCATTAATCAAATTATACCTTATATTGTCTATAAACTTAGTTTCTAGATCTGCTTCAAAAAAAAGAATTAAGCAATTTCTACCTAATTCTTCTTCAAAAATATTTATAGTTTGTATTAAAAAGCCATCTCTCGCCCATTCACTAACACTTTATAAGCTAAGGTTTCTAAGTTTGCACGTAATTCTGCTTTTCGTGTTTTGTCCTGATTCAAACGGATAATATGAATTTCATTTTCAGTAGGAGTAGTAACCTCAATACTTCCATTCAAATCAAATGCCGCTTCATTATTTCTAAATCTTAATAAGTTAATTAAAGAACTAACAACAGGACGTTGAACTTCTTCATGAATTTCTTCACGACTATAATAATGACGATTAATATTTCGACCTTCTTTTGTCTTTTCAAGAAGTTCAATATCATTTTTACCAGCAAGCATTCCAACATAATAGACTTGGGGAATTCCAGGTGCAAATACTTGTAAAAGTCGAGCCATAAAGTATTTTTTATCATCATCACCAAGTGCAGAGTAGAAAGTAGAGTTTATTTGATAAATATCGAGGTTATGATATTCCGCACTTGAGTATTTCTTTTTAACATTAGCGCCGACCTTATACAATTCATTGCTTGTGTATTCTATCTCATTCGGAGTTAAGATATCACGAGCATCTACTACACCAATTCCATCATGAGTATCTAATGTCGTAAACTGCTTCATTGGACTCTTTTTTAGCCATGAAGCAAGACGCTGACTTTTACCGCTATATAGTGAATAAAGCACCACCATTGGTAAGGCAAAATCATAAATAAAGTAACCATGTCTTGCAATCTTAAATGGCATTGAATAGTGTTCATGAATTTCAGGCAAAATTAGCGCGCCTTTAGCTGAAATATCATCTTGAACTTCTTTCAATAGATCCCAAATTTCTGGTTCTACGAAAAAGTCATTAGTATCTAGCTTCTTAACAGCATAAGCAAACGCATCTAGTCGAATGATGTCACTGCCATGATCAATTAAATTATTTAAAGTCTGCTTAATAAACTGTTTAGTTACATCTTTGCGAACATCAAGATCAATTTGCTCTTCACCGAAAGTATTCCAGAGTTTTTCCTTACTTCCATCCGCAAAAATAATTTCCTGATATGGAGCACGATCTTTTCTCTTGTAAATAAGGTCAATATCTTTTTGCGTTGGTCGATTCTTAGGCCAGAACTTATCCCAACTCAAAAATAAATCAGCATATGGACTTTGATCCTTATTTTTTTGAAAGTTACGGTAATATTTAGACTGGCGAGAAATATGATTAATCATAAAATCAAACATAAGATAGTATTCTTCGCCTAACTTTTCAACGTCCGACCAGTCCCCAAATTGAGGATCAACCATTGAATAATCCGTTGGAGCAAAGCCGCGGTCACCAGTTGAGGGAAAGAATGGTAACAAGTGAACTCCTCCAACAGCACCTTTTAAGTCTGTGTGCAGTACGTCATCTAAATCTTTAATATTTTTACCTAAACTATCTGGATAGGTTATGAGCATTACTTTATTTGAAATTGCCATTACTATATTCCTAATCTATTGCTTTAAAGTGATAAATATAGGCCTTGAAATCACCGTGTTCAACTGGATCATAAATTCCTAAATTCATCAATTCATCTCCGCCGTATACCTCATGAGTATTTTGATCTTCATAGTACTTTTCTGGGGCAAGTCCGACCATCTTGGTCTTAGTTAAATATGGCTGAGCACTTGCCATTACTTTAACTACTGATAAAACAGCTTCAGTTTTATCTTTCGAAACAGTTTCCCAGGCACATTGATTACTGGTTTGAGCACTCTTTAAACGATAAAAAGTGCCATACTGAGTAACTTCTCTAATTTTTTTATATTCTGCCACCTGCTCTTTAACTGCTTGACGATCCTCTTTGCTCATCTTAGTTAAATCAAGTTCATAACCTAAATCACCCCACATTGCTACAATTCCACGTGTCTTAAATGGTGTAATTCGACCATTTTGTTCATTTGGACTAACTGAAACATGAGAAGTCATCATTGATTGTGGATAAGCTAAACTAGTACCATATTGAATACTTAATCTATCAATTGCGTCACTATCATCACTAGCCCAAATTTGTGGGTTGTAGTATGCCATACCAGCGTCAAAGCGTCCGCCTCCGCCAGAACAACCTTCAATTAATAGATCTGGATAAGAATTAACTAATCTTTCAAGCAAGTCATAGAGTCCTAAGACATAACGGTGGTAAGTTTCACCCTGTCTTGCAGCTGGTAAATCTGCTTCATAAATATCTGACAAGTGACGATTCATATCCCACTTGATATAATCAATCTTTCCTGATTCAAGAATTTTGTTCATTTGCTCAAAGATATTGTCACGAACTTCTTTTCTACCTAGATCAAGAACATATTGATTACGAGATGGACTTGGAGTTCTTCCTGGAACATGCATTAAATAGTCAGGATGCTCTTGATATAAGTTTGAATCCATTGAAATCATTTCCGGTTCAAACCAAAGACCAAATTTTAATCCTTGTTCATGAACATAATCCGCAAAATGGTCTAATCCATGTGGGAATTTCTTTTCAAAAACACTCCAGTCTCCTAATGAAGAATTATCATCATCACGATGGCCAAACCAACCATCATCAAGAACAAACATTTCAATGCCCATTTCCTTCGCATCATCAACAATTGGCTTCAATTCTTCTTCGTCAAAATCAAAATAGGTAGCTTCCCAGTTATTTACTAAAATTGGTCGAACTTGATCTTTATACTTACTTCTAATAACACGATCATGAATTAAACTGTGGAATGCTTGACTCATCTTGTTCAAGCCTTGAGCAGAATATGTCATCAATACTTCTGGAGTTTGGAAACTAGAATTTGGTGTTAGTTCCCAGCTAAAGTTGAAATCATCAATACCGATATTGACATGGGTTTGTGCAAATTGATCTTTTTCTACTTCAAATTTGTGATTACCGGAGTAAACAAAGGCAAAACCATAAGCATCCCCAGAAAATTCAGTAGTAGCTTTATCAACTAAAGCCATAAATGGATTCATTTGATGACTAGAAGTACCACGATGACTAGAATAGACATGAATACCTTGATTAATTTCGCTACGTTCTACTCGTCTTTCATGTGCATGAGCACCAGGTAAGGTAATTGATTCAAAGTCACGGTCTACAAAGTCGATTTGCATTGAAGCAACTTTTTCAATGTTAACTGCTTTCTCACCCTCATTAACAACTTTTACTGAGCGCGTGAGTACGGGGTAATCGCGATAAATTGTATAAGCTAATTTAAATTCAACTTTGCTCTTTTCATCAAGTAAATTGATAATTAAAGTTTCAGCTTCATCATTATTTTCAACAAAGGAATGTGGCAATCCTGCTAAATCTGGCTTACCTGCTACAATTTTATAATCTTGGTAAGTCAAAAATAGTGCGTTAGATCCATCCTTTTGGCGAACTACTGCTGCTGGAGTATGGTAATCCATTTCACCAGCTGTACTGTATTCTTTTGGTAAAGAATCACGTGAAAAAGTTCTATCTAGTGAGCCCGGTAAATTACCAGAAAAGCCTCGGTCTACTCGCGGATAGCGTAATTGCCCATGATATTGTTTAATTGTTTTACCAAAATACACGTGAGCAAGTGTATTTCCATCTTCAACTGCTAATAAGTATGAAATTTGATCATTATGTAAATGAAAAACTTTATTTTTTTTATCAAAATTAATTAGTTGGTTCAACTTCTCCGCCTCCTAATACTGGCTCTTCCTTCTTTACTTTTAATTCTAAAATATTATCTTCTGCTTGTACGGCTTGACCAGTTTTCGCCATTAAGTCAATATCTGAAAACTTACCAGAATTTGTTACTATTACAATAACCGTGTCATCTAGACCAGCCTTTTTAATAGTAGGGTCCCAGAATTCAATTAATTCTTGGCCCTTCTTTACCCTTTGACCCTGTTCAACATATGATACAAATCCAGTTCCGTTTAGTTCTACCGTTCCAAGTCCAATATGAATTAATAGAACTACCCCGTTATCACCAACTAGCCCAACTGCATGTCTTGTAGTAAAGACCTGTCTAACTGTCGCATCAAATGGAGCCAGGACCTTTCCATCACTTGGCTTAATTGCAAAGCCTTGTCCAACTGACCCAGATGAGAATGTTTTGTCATTAACCTGGTTTAAATTTATCAATTCACCAGAAATTGGAGTGGCAATGAGGACATCACTATCAACATCATTATCACTATCCTTATCAAATTTCTTGCCCCAGGTCTTTTCAAGCTCAGCTACGATTTCTGCATGTTTCTTTTCACTTAAAATAACCTTACTTGCAAAAATTAAAATTGCAATTACAAGCATAACAGCAGGTACAGCGAACATCATTATTTTAAAATTAAGCTTACCAGCTGCTGTAATTGAAGAAGCAGTAGCACCAGTAGTCATCCCAGCCATAATCGCAATTTGACCAACAACACCATTTGAAACGGCACCGCCAAACTTATCAATTAATGGACGAACAGACAACGCAAGTGATTCGTCACGATGCCCAAGTTTTAACTGACCATATTCAACTGAGTCAGTAATAACCATTAAAACGATTAAAAATACCATTGGTTGTGGAAAGCCAAAAATTGAGGCAGCAAGCAAAACCAGTGGTAAATTACTTCCAGCTACTGCAAATAATCCCATTCCACAAAGCATTACAGCTAAACAAGAAGTAAAGAGTGCCTTACGACTCATTTTTTTAGATAAAAGTGGAAATAATGACGTCGCAATAATTCCTAAGAATACATTAATCGTTGAAAAAATAGAAAATGCTTTTGGCATTCCCATAATATATGTAAAATAGTAAACTTCAAGAGATCCAGTAATATTAATTGCAACCCCATAGAATAAGTATGCAAGTGCAACCCACATTAATTGATCATTACCTGATAAAGCTTTAAAAATACCAATAATTCCCTTAGTATCTTTCTTATTTTTACGAATATCGCTGTTAACTTCTCTAGTAAATAAACCAACACACCATGCAGAAACAAATGCAATTGAGCAAATAATTGCTGCAAAAATGAACCAACCACGATCATCCCCCGTAGAAGTTGGACGGGCTGAGAAGTAGATAACAGCTGGCATAACTAGAATTCCAACTAACCCACCACCAATAGTAGATCCTACACGAGCATAAGTAGCAGTTTTTTCTCGTTCTCTAGAATTAGTTGTTAAAGATGGAAGCATTGACCAAAAGCCAACATCTTTAAATGAATAAAAGATATCCATTGTGATGTATAGAACTGCAAAAACAATCATGTATAAGATTGCATTCTTTTGATAAAGTCCGCCTAAGTTAGTGAACAATATCAATAAAATCACAGCTGAAACGCTACCACCAACTACAACCCATGGTCTAAAATGGCCCCACTGGGTCTTAGTTCTGTCAATTGCATTTCCAATAAATGGATCAATAAATAATTCAACAATTCTTAACACCATGATAATCAATGTAACCATACTGATCATTCTGGCATCTTCAGCCGCATTACCTGTATTAAATAAATGCGAGGTAATAAACATAATTAAATATCCTGATAGTAATCCATAAAATGAATCATTACCAAATGCACCAAAACTGTATGCTAGTCTAGCACCCAGTGACATTTTTCCCTGATCTTTATCTTTCATAATCTTCCCTCTTTTAGTTTTTTGTATTCGCTTTCAGCAATATTTATTATGCATAATGTATGCGCTTTACAAAATAGCTAGATTAAGTCAGATTATGTCAATTTGTTTTTAATCATAATGATATGTTTTACCGTAAAAGTGGTATCATTATAAGTACTAAATATATTTTTGAAAACATATATCCATCATTAACATGGGAATTTGATAAGAGGATAAGAGCAATGAATGGTGAATATCATACATTAAACAATCACAGTATTGAGACTAAAGTTTTATTTTTTGGACAAGAAAATTGTCTTCCAAACTACTTTTTCAAGGGTAATAATGTCCGTAACAACTATGTCATTCACTATATTCAATCAGGTAAAGGAACCTTTTCGGTAGCTAATCACCATGCTGTGAACTTAAAAGCTGGCGATATTTTCCTTCTTCCAAAGGATATACCTTGTTTTTATCAAGCTGACGGCACTGAACCCTGGTCATACTTCTGGATTGGTTTTTCAGGTATAAAAATCAAGGGATTACTAGACAATTCTAAGTTGACTAAAAAATATTATTTACGTCAGCTTCAAACAAGTGAAACTTACGAAAGCCTAAAACAACTTTTCGATTCACTTCACTACCGTAGTTTCCTTGCTAGCGATGTATTAATTGAGTCATTAATCTATACATTCTTTTACCACTTAATCACCGAATATCCTGCTGAATTAAATTCTAAAGCTAAAAACGCTAATGAAGAATTGCGTCTAGCGGTTAATTATTTAGAACAAAATTCTGCTAATTCTACTTGTACAATTAGTGCTCTATGTAATGATCTCGACCTATCTCGAAGCTACTTATACAGCATTTTTAAGAAAAATCTGAACCTTTCTCCACAAGCATTTCTTACCCAATTACGGATGGAAAAAGCGAAAGAAAAACTATTAAACAGTAATTACGCTATTCAGCAAATTGCAAATATTACCGGGTATACGGATGCCTTTACTTTTTCAAAAGCTTTTAAACGCTATACTGGCCTTAGTCCCAAATACTATCGAGAAAAGCATTAACTAGTGCCAGATTATTTCCTAAGACCTTACATTTTCGCGTACAATAGTAAGTAAAGAATTCAGAAAGGATTTTATTTATGAAACCAACCGAATGTACTACTATCTTAGTCGGAAAAGATGCAACTATTGATGGTTCAACAATGATAGCCCGTAGTGAAGATGGCGGCCGTACTATTATTCCTGAGCGATTTGATGTAGTAATGCCAGCTGATCAACCTAAACACTACGAAAGCGTAATTAGTCATCAAAAGATCGACGATGAAGATCTTCTCCCTAACCCACTTCGCTACACTAGCGCACCTGACGCATCAGGTGAAAATGGAATTTGGGCTGCTGCTGGTATTAATTCAGATAATATTGCTATGACTGCAACTGAAACTATTACCACTAATTCAAGAATTCAAGGTATTGATCCCCTCCTTGAAAAAGGGGGTCTAGGCGAAGAAGACTTCGTGACTCTAACTTTGCCATATATTCATTCTGCCTATGAAGGTGTAGAACGCGTAGGCTATCTCCTTGAAAAGTATGGTACTTACGAAATGAATGGAATGGCTTTTTCTGATAAAAACGAAATTTGGTACCTTGAAACTATTGGTGGCCACCACTGGGCAGCTCGCCGTATTCCAGATGATGCATACGTAATTGCTCCTAACCGTCTAAATATCGATGAATTTTATTTTGATAATGATGATTTTGCTTCATCAGAAGATTTAAAAGATTTAATTGAAGAATACTACTTAAATCCAGACCTTGAGGGCTATAACTTGCGTCATATCTTCGGCTCCTCAACAATTAAAGATGCGCACTACAATAATCCACGTGCTTGGTATATCCATAACTATTTTGATCCTAATTTTGGTGGCGAGCCAAGTGATCAAGATCAACCATTCATTTGCCACGCAAATCGCAAGATTAGTATTGAAGACATTAAATGGGCTGAAAGTTCTCACTATCAAGATACTCCTTTTGATGCATATGGAGATCAAGGTACACCTGAACAAAAGAAGACATTCCGTCCAATTGGTATTAATAGAAACTTTGAAACTCATATTTTACAAATTAGAAATGACGTTCCAGAAGAAATTGCCGGTGTTCAATGGTTAGCATTCGGACCAAATACTTTTAACAGCATGGTTCCTTTCTACACTAATATCACTACCACTCCAGCAAGCTTCCAGACTGGTCCTAAATTCGATTTAAATAAGATCTTCTGGTTGAATAAACTAACTGCTCAATTAGGTGATACTAATTTCCGTGTTTATGGTGAATTAGAAGCCGATTTTGAACAAAAGAGTCTTGCTCAATGCCATAAAATTCAACATGAAACTGATAAAGAAATCGAAAACTACTCTGGCGATGAACTCCAAGATAAGCTAAACAAAGCAAATCAAAAGATGGCTGATACAGTTTACAACAATACTGTTGAATTACTAGGAAACATGGTTAACGAAGGTCACGGCTTAATGACCTTAAAATATGACTTACTTGATTAGGTAAAAATAAATACATACAAAGATGCATAGAAGTTATCTCCTATGCATCTTTTTTTATCCAAAATTAATGACAAAAAAAAATAATGATAACTATCTGCTATAATATACTTACTAATTATTAGCAAGAAGGATGAAAATGATACATAACAAGACTATTGATACACAATTAAATCACCGTTCAATTCGAAAATTTAAAGATACAACTTTAAATAAGGAACAATTGGAAACTTTATACTCAGTTTTTGCACAAACTCCAACTAGTATGTTTATGCAAAATGCTAGCTTGATACATATTATTGATCCTGAGCAAAAGAAAAAAATTAGAGAACTATGTAATCAAAAATATGTTGGTGCAGAAGGTGATTTATTCATCTTTGTCGTTGATTTATATCGTAATCAACAAATTAGAAAACAACTTGGCACGGATGATGGTCGTGTGCATACTACTGATATCTTTTTCCAAGCAATGGAAGATACCTTACTTGCCTACCAAAATGTCGCTAATGCCGTAGAAAGTATGGATTTAGGCTACGTACCACTTGGAACAGTTAATGATCATCCACTTGAAATGCTTAAGACACTTGATTTACCTAAATTGACTTTTCCAGTATTAGGAATGCAAGTTGGCGTACCTGATCAAAAGCCACAATTAAAACCACGTTTACCATTACAGTTCACTTGTTTTGAAGGAAAATATAACAAGGACTTCGATGTAAAAGAACTACGTGATTATGACAAAGTAGTTACTACTTACTATGATTTACGTGACTCAAATCGTCGTATTGACTCATTTACTAAACAAATTACTGGCGCTAAGCTAGATAATCACAAAACTGATCGTGACGAATTGCCTGAAGAACTGCATAAACAAGAGCTTTGCTTAGACTGGAGGTAAAAATATTAGAATCGGATCAAATGATTCGGTTCTTTTTCTTTCTAAAAATAAAAAGTGAGAAGAAAATAATTTCTTCTCACTTCACTTGTTTGTTCAAATTTATCAGTATCTTAACCTAACGAAATTACTTGAAAAAATGTATTTTATTATTTAATCAACTTAAATACTTCATTTTCATCAAGATAATCTTTCTCACCAGCTGGAGCTTCAATAGAGCCAAATGGCATTTGTGCACGAAGTTTCCATTCTTTAGGTAAATCAAAGGCTTCATGAATTGCATCATCAATTAATGGATTGTAATGCTGCAAACTTGCACCAATATTTTGTTCAGCTAAAGCAGCCCAAACAGCTTGTTGTGCTCCGCCAATGCCTTGTTCTGCCCAGTCAGCACAATTATCTGCATACAGAGGAAAATCTCTTTCTAACTTTTCCACAATTGCTGTATCAGTTAAGAAAAGAATTGTGCCAAATCCAGCTCTAAAAGTAGCAATTTTTTCTTTTGTTTTAGCAAAGGCTTCTTCGTCAGGTACCTCAGATTTTAATCTGTCTTCAACAATGTCCCATACCTTATTTGAAGCTTTTCCAAATAAAACAACTGTACGCACAGTTTGACTGTTAAAAGCAGTTGGAGAATTGCGAACCGTATCCTTAATCAAGGTATAAATGTCCTCAGGAGTTTCTTTTACATTATCCCCAAGTGCATAAATTGAACGACGTTTTGCTAATAAATTATTAAATTCCGTTTTCATGCTTGTACCTCTCTATTTACAAAATAAGTTTTACAAGTTAATGTATTTATATATTTCACTTACTTATAGTAACTTACTTTTAAAAAGTAACAAGACGTGAATTTATTTTCACCTAGTCACAATTTATTCACCAGAAAGGAATGTTATTAATGGAAAAATTATCTGCTTCTAGTTGCTCACTAGAAAATACCTTAAGTATAATTGCCGGAAAGTGGAAAAGTGTTATCATTTACTATCTATTACAAAGAAAAGTGTGCCGTTTTAGCGAATTACAGAAATTAATTCCTGACTGCTCTAAAAGAATGTTAGCTCTCCAATTAAAAGATTTAGAAAAAGCAAAAATTATTAACAAGAAAGTTTATCCGGTAGTTCCTCCTAAAACTGAATATTCCTTGACTGATTTAGGAAAGACACTCTTTCCAGTTATTAAGGCGATGGATGATTGGGGCGCAAACTACCATAATTCTTAATTACTTACTAGCCTTAGGTGGACGAAGAGCGCCGCGTTTAATCGTGATTGGTAAATCCTTTAAAGCCCCATAAACCTTTTCAAGTTCAGCCATAACCTCTTTTTCATCTAATCCTTTTTCCTTGATAACTTCAGAGGCCGCTTTAGCATAGTTACGTTTAAATTTTGCATTCACTTCATTCCAGTTAACTGATGTAAAATTATCAGCTAATTTTTGATCAAAGGATATTTTCCCTTGCAACATCAAAACTGCAATTATCGGATACCCTGCATAACCTTGCCAATAAGTCGCATTGTCATTTGAATGGTAAATGTTATCCTCCCAGCTTACCGTATAGGTCTTTGCACCATTTGATGAGGTAACCAAAGCTTCATTATTTTTTAATTCCACATGTTTATCCACAATTGCTGTGTAAGCTTCTAAAATTTTTTGAATTGGTGGCATCTTTTTCATTATCTTTCCCTCCAATTTTCATTTAAATTTACTTTACTCAATAAATATAAGATAATTAGTCCTAACTATTATCTTAGGAGTTTTTTATGAAAAATATTAGTAAAAAGTTCGCCTTAATTTTTATGCTGCTCTCTCTTGGACTGGCTCTTTCAGCTTGCAGCATTATTATCTCTAACAACAATAACAATAAACCGGAAATTAAAACTACTATTAGTAATCAAGGTTTTAATCAACTAAAAGTCTCTGTTACCGCAACAGACATTTCTGTTAAATATGGCGATAAATATAACGTTGAATACGAAGGGCCTAAGAATTTAAAGCCTACTGTTAGCAGAAAGAATGGTAGTCTAACAATTAAGCAATCAGCCTCTGGTATTCACCGCATTAACGGAGATCCTACTATCACTATTACCGTACCAAAACACCTATTGAAGAGTTTAAATCTTTCAACAGATGACGGTGATATTGAAGTGGAAAACATTGCTACCACAAATCCTATTTCTTTGAATACTGATGATGGAGATATTGATATTAACAATTTAAAATCTCCAAGTGGAAAAATTGATACTAGTGATGGAGATATAACTATCAACAAATTAAATAGTAAAAATGGCTTTAAGATAAACACAGATGATGGCGATATTCATATCTCTATGTCTAATTTTAGTGGCTATAACCTTAATGTAGATGATGGGGACATCAAAGTTAAAGGTGATTCATCTAGCGATACTTTTACACAGAATAAAAATAGCACTAATGTATTAACAGCTTCTACACAAGATGGAGATATCAAAATTAAATAGAATATAAGTAAAAATGACAGATTGTAGCCTTTTACAATCTGTCATTTTTGCTTGCTTAAATATAATTTGTTACTTCGTGGAAATTCTATCTTTTGTAATTTTTTCATTCTCTTTAAAACTTCTATTTCAGTTAAATTTTCCCACACTATTTGGCGATATCCATTTTCAACTACTGTAAAAGTATCTCCACCCTTTTCCACAAGGATGCTTCGATCTTTTTTATAAGTTAAAAATTTAATTTTATCACCCTTATTCATCTTTTGAAGTTCAATTCTTAGGAGCTGCAACAAATTTTTATTATCTATCATAGCTTAATTCCTTCACAAAAAAAGAGATAGGAACTCATCTTATCTCTTAATTATATACATAATTTTTATTTAAAACATATGTAGCTATAATACTTACTGCATGACTTAAAAAATTTTTATCCGCTAGTTGACCTTACGATACTTACAAAAGACAGTTCTAAGCCTATCTCAGCTGTCTTTTCTTACTACTATTTCTCTAAACTTTAATTAATTTTATAAATAACTAAAGTCCTACTTTAATCACTATACTTTACTTTAAAATGCGTCTATAATATAGATTCATAAGATATATAAAGAGGTGAATTTCTGATCATGAAAAGTGTAAATTACACTAAAAAACATCACATGTATTTAATGAACCATACTAATGGTGACGTTATTGAAGTGAAGACTGACAAAAAAAATAAATCATTCAAAAAATTACGTCTTTACCGTCAAGATGGTCTAGGGAACTACTATCTGGATCCACATGCAGAGTTAAAAGATCGGAATAGTTTAGCCACTAAAGAAAATATTGTGGAGGCTGGCAAAAAAGTTAGTCGTCATGTTGCTAGTGCTCGTCACTGGCATCATAAAGTAAGACCAATTTTTAATGCCGATCATAAGATTATTGATTTTGAACCTCGCTTAAATCTAAAGCATCACACTCAGGTTCAAAATGCTAAGAGATATCTACGTCACCTTGAAAATCATCATGCTGATTTCCTTTTCCGTAAAAACAATAAAGGTCGCCTAATGGCACCCTGGAACTACGTAAAAGACGCAATTTATGAAGATCGAAACAAAGAAATGGTTTTGGCTCATAAAGTACATAAATTAACTAAGTAAAAAGCTTCTCGTTCAAATTGAACGGGAGCTTTTTTGTTTTATATGGTACAAAAATTAATATCTTATATTTTCTCTATATAGCAGACAATAAAAACATATAAAGCTTTTTAGTCCTTAATTACTTATTAACCAGCTGAGTTTTTACTTTTCTAATCATCCAAATCAATCTCAATCTTATACTGCTCATTAATTAGCACATAGTTTAAACCATACTTTTTAGCCATTTGTAAATAATGAGTATTATCTTCTAAGATATCCTCTATTGAGCAACTATCGTCTAACCGATTTTCGATTTTATTTGCATATTTTTTAATATTTGCAAAATTATTCTCGATATATTTTTTACTTATTACAAGACAATAATATTTAATCTGCTCTAAATATTTTTCATCAAAATAATTTTGCCAGTCAAAAGGAATATATCATCCCTCAACAATTAAATTCTGTTTACTCTCAATCGCAGTTTTAATCATTTCTCATACAATCGGCCACAAACAGTTCGTAAGTTGATCATCATCTTCAGATGTAAGCTTTTTGTAATCAGTACGGCTCATCCCCATCTCTAAATGATCAATAAGATAAATATGGGTATTTATATTTTTCAAGTAAATGCTGTGCCAGAGTAGTTTTTCCAGTATGGGATGCACCAGTTATTAGTACAATCATTTATTTTTCCTTTCAAGCTCAAGTAAAAACTTTTTTGCTTTCGTACCATAGGCATAGCCAGTTAGACCTCCATTTGCGCCGACAACTCGGTGACAGGGAATCAAAATCATAATCGAATTATTGTGAGTGGCCCTTCCAATAGCTCTCGCAGCCCTTGGCTTATCTATTAATTTAGCAATCTCACCGTAAGTTTTTGTCTCCCCATAAGGAATTTGTTTAAGTTCTTGCCACACTTTCTTTTGAAATTGTGTTCCTTCTTGCTTCAAAGGAAGATCAAATTTTTTTCTTTTTCCAGTAAAATACTCTGTTAGTTCTACTTTACACTCTTGAGCTAACTTATTTGCTGCTTCATTTCCCACTATATTTTCTTCATGACCAGTAGGTTTTATGCTGACTATTGCTTCATCAGTAGCAATTATCCGCAGTAATCCTATTGGTGTGGTTACGGTTAATTTGCTAATCTCGCTCATTTTTATCCTCCTTTTTTATTATTTTAGTTAACCAAATACAAGAAAACTATTCAATTTCATGAGTAGCTTATTTTTATCGCTCTTGCTTTTTAATCCCAAAAATCAACAAAGTTGCCAACAATGTAACTAATATCGTTGTACTAAGTGACCACTGGTAGCCACTGATAACAGATCCTGTCTGATCTTGAACCAGATTTTTAGTTGTTACTGCCAGTGCCGTACAGAAGGAATTGGCAACCTGAACCATCGTCACAATAATTGTGTTTCCTGAAACTACGCTCTCTTGGGGCAGAGCATTTAAGGCGTAAACTTGTGCAGGTGTGTAGCACAAGATTAGTCCCGCACATCTAATTGCATAAAGTAGCGTAAGCCACCCTAGAGAAGTCTGTGCATTATAGAAAAACATTGGTACTGCAGTAATTAATCCTAAAAGTGCCCCAATCATGGTCATTTTCTTAATACCCATTTTATCGTAAAGTCTTCCAGCAAATGGTGATAAAAACGCCATTGCCAATGCACTTGGAATCATTACTTCACCAGAAATGATTGGGCTAACTTTCAGAATATTCTGGTTAGAGAGCGGCAGCATCAACTCGGATGCCATAATCGCTCCTGATACTAGCAACGTGATCAAAATCCCCAATCGATATTGCTTATAGGCAAAAGCACGTAAATTAAGGAGTGGCTGCTCAAGCTTAAATTGGCGTTTAATAAAGCTCATAATAAAAACTATTCCAACAATTGCAAATAAAGCTGTATAAATTCCATTACTGCCACTTTCTCCTAAACGTCCTAAACTATAGAGTAGTGAGCCCAGTCCAATAATTGCATAAAGCACAGATGGAAAATCTGCACTTATCTTCTTAGGTTCGAGCACATTTTCAACAAAAAATTGTGTACAGATTAAGGTCAAAATGTAAATGGCAACAACACAATAAAGAGCATGCGTCAGTCATAAAATTCTAATATTACTCCTGATAAAGTAGGTCCAATTGCTGGTCCCAAGTTAATGATGATACCCGCAATCCCAATGGCAAGACCACGATTTTTAGCCGGAATGATGATTGTCAATACATTCGTAACCAGCGGCATATTGATTCCCACAGCAATAGCTTGAACTAAACGCCCAATCAATAAAAATATAAAGTTTGGCGCAAAAGTTGAAATTAAATTTCCAATTAAGAAGATGCCCATTGTCATGGTAAACAAACGCTTCAAAGGAAAACGGTGCATGAAAAATGCGGCTAAAGGCATTATCATTCCTGCCACCAACATATACCCTGTGTTCAGTCACTGCGCACTCATTTGACTGACATGCGTTTCTTCCATAATCATTGGTAAACCATTGTTCATCAACGTTTCTGCCAAAGTCGTAATAAAACTTCCTAGCAAAAGCGTGGCCATCATTAAAATTACTTTGCTACGATTATTCTTTATTGCCATTAATTATTCCCATTCAAATTCTGGATGATTACGATCTACATACCCGACTTGCGTTTTTACACCAAAAATTTCAGTAATCTTCATCGCTAAATCCGTCCGGGCTTTATTTACAGTATTTTTATTCACATCGGTAAAACCATCAATTGGGAAGAAAACGTCATGGGTTTCATTAGTAATCTTTCCATGCTCGCTTTGACGCCAAGTCCATCTACGCGTTCTCACATCTTTTCCAACTGCATAAACAACTTCACCTTCATCAGGTTCTTCTATTTTATCGGTTCCAAGAGGAATAAAGTTATCTCCCGATTGAGCCACACGCATCATAATACTATCTTCAATTCCATCTAAACTATGCGTTCCCATGGGGAGTGTGTACTTTAGCGAAATCGCATTATTTAGATCGACAATTGGATTGATGTGAGACAAGTCTTTTCCTTTTGATAACCGTTTAAACAAAGCTTCCGCAGAACAAGGATAACGATTAGGATTAATATCAATTTTTCTGAGCGCTTCTCTATATGGGATAATTTACTCATTTTGCTTAACATTCACACCATCAAATTTTTCTTGTGAGAAGTTCATGTATTTATTGAGTAGCTCATTAATTTTAGAATAATCCTGACTATTATCGACTTCCTTTGCCACTACAACTCCTACATACAAATTTGGTAATTTTTCAAAAATCCGCCGATTGTAAAATCAAATTGAACACTTTAGAAAAATAAAAAGTCCATCTGGAC
>NZ_PCYR01000039.1:0-9193 GCF_002553805.1 Lactobacillus sp. UMNPBX19 | reverse complement strand
AACGCCGAGAGTAGTTGGTGGGAAACTGCCTGCGAGGGTAGGCAGTCGCCGTGCTAAATGGAGGATTAGCTCAGCTGGGAGAGCATCTGCCTTACAAGCAGGAGGTCACAGGTTCGAGCCCTGTATCCTCCATCGAGTCGTTAGCTCAGTTGGTAGAGCATCTGACTTTTAATCAGAGGGTCGGCAGTTCGAGCCTGCCACGACTCATTGGCCCAGAAAAAACTCAAGCGGGTGTGGCGGAATTGGCAGACGCGCTAGATTTAGGTTCTAGTGTTTTCGGACGTGTGGGTTCAAGTCCCACCACCCGTACCATGCCGATTTAGCTCAGTTGGTAGAGCATCTGTCTTGTAAACAGGGGGTCGAAGGTTCGAGTCCTTTAATCGGCATAAAAACTTAATAAAAATGCGGAAGTAGTTCAGTGGTAGAACATCACCTTGCCATGGTGGGGGTCGCGGGTTCGAATCCCGTCTTCCGCTTATCATTATCATGCCGGGGTGGCGGAACTGGCAGACGCACGGGACTTAAAATCCCGCGGTTGGTGACAACCGTACCGGTTCGATTCCGGTCCTCGGCATATAATGATGCACCCTTAGCGCAACTGGATAGAGTGTCTGACTACGAATCAGAAGGTTGAAGGTTCAAATCCTTCAGGGTGCACACTTCGGGAAGTGGCTCAGTTTGGTAGAGCACCTGGTTTGGGACCAGGGGGTCGCAGGTTCGAATCCTGTCTTCCCGATTGTAGCTTAATAAGAAGGAAGTTACAGATGGCGGTGTAGCTCAGCTGGCTAGAGCGTCCGGTTCATACCCGGGAGGTCGAGGGTTCGATCCCCCCCGCCGCTATAGAGGTAAGCTTGGACCTTTAGCTCAGTTGGTTAGAGCAGACGGCTCATAACCGTCGGGTCGTAGGTTCGAGTCCTACAAGGTCCATAGGATCTTGGCTTTTTTTATATAAAAACATCGCGGGATGGAGCAGTCTGGTAGCTCGTCGGGCTCATAACCCGAAGGTCATAGGTTCAAATCCTGTTCCCGCAATATGGTCCCTTGGTGTAGGGGTTATCACGCCTCCCTGTCACGGAGGAGATCACCGGTCCGAATCCGGTAGGGACCGTAATGGCTCGATAGCTCAGTTGGTAGAGCAAAGGATTGAAGCTCCTTGTGTCGGCGGTTCGATTCCGTCTCGCGCCATTAGGAAGCAAGAAGTTGCGGGTATAGTTTAGTGGTAAAACGAAAGCCTTCCAAGCTTTAGTCGCGAGTCCGATTCTCGTTACCCGCTTCAAAGGAAAGGGGCCTATAGCTCAGCTGGTTAGAGCGCACGCCTGATAAGCGTGAGGTCGATGGTTCAAGTCCATTTAGGCCCATTGGAGATTTACTCAAGTGGCTGAAGAGGCGCCCCTGCTAAGGGTGTAGGTCGGTTTATACCGGCGCGAGGGTTCGAATCTCTCAATCTCCGCTTTAAAGTAAACACACTAGTGATGTCACTAGTGTGTTTTTTTGTATATTTAAAAATAAAAAACTCTTTGTTCAAGTGTATGGATGAAGAGACAGAAAAAGAATCAAATAACTATGAAGTTAACCCCCGGGTTGGATATAAACCCAACCTGGGGATTTTGCTATGGACAAATATGCAGTTGAAACTAAATTAAAAGCAATTGAATTATACGAAAGTAGTCTTGAAAGTAGATAAATCGTAGTTTTCTTCCAGGCACTTACCTTGATTGAACTAAGAAAGTTTTTTAGTCCCCGTATTATAAGTAGTAAGATGACGCTTGTGGGGAAAAGAGCGGCGAAAGTTCAGTTATGTAATAAGCGGAGAAAATTTGGATGTCTATTATACGGCCAAAAAGAGGGAAAGCAGCTATCTCTTGAAAAATTAGAGTGGGAATCTCCTTTATGCGGTAATGAGCTTTATATCTTCTCTATATGGCTTTTAAAGGTTGCTGAGGAGGAATTTGACTTTAAAATAAAATAAAGAGTTTACAGAGCGATTTTTACATATTTCAAAGTCGTATTTTTGTTAGTCTAAAAAAAGACACATGGTTCAGATGGAACGAATGTGTCTATAGTTATATGGACTAGCTAGTTTCTTGTATTTAATTCTTTAAGCAGGTTAATTATTTCTGCATTTTGCTTGATTAAGATCCAGTTTTGAATCTTTAATGTATCTTCTGGGGAAGTATTTTCCATTAGATCACTTTGAGCCGCTCTATGAAGAAGAGGCTTGTATGATGCTTCCGTATTTTCTAAGCCATATGCAGCTAAATGGGTATTAGTCATTTTATCTATATACTCATTAACTTGATTTGCATCTTTTTCAATTAATTCTTCTCTTTGCCAAGGAGTAAGTTTTGCATGATCTTCACAAATCATATTTCCATCAGCTAATTTAATTAGTTTTTTACCTTTTTTATTGTCAATAATACATCTTTCATTAGATATAAAAAAACTCCGTATACGTTTAGTGTAGCACCATATAGGCTTAAAGAGATAAAAAAAGAAATAAAGTAAAAAAAATTAAAATTAGGGGTTGCATAATTAGAATGTTTTTAGTAATATAGTTATTGCTGATGCGGAGAGTAAGAAAAAACAACACTTCAAAAAAGTTTTTGAAAAAAGTTGTTGACATCACTTTCTAAATCAAGTATGATTAATAAGTACGTTAAAAACGTATGGCCCGTTGGTCAAGTGGTTAAGACACCGCCCTTTCACGGCGGTAACATGAGTTCAAATCTCGTACGGGTCATTACCATATTAAAAGATGGTATAAATGGAGGATTACCCAAGTCCGGCTGAAGGGAACGGTCTTGAAAACCGTCAGGCGGGTTCTGCCCGCGCGTGGGTTCGAATCCCACATCCTCCTTAATCATCGCGGGATGGAGCAGTCTGGTAGCTCGTCGGGCTCATAACCCGAAGGTCATAGGTTCAAATCCTATTCCCGCAATATGGTCCCTTAGTGTAGTGGTTATCACGCCTCCCTGTCACGGAGGAGATCACCGGTCCGAATCCGGTAGGGACCGTAAATGGCTCGATAGCTCAGTTGGTAGAGCAAAGGATTGAAGCTCCTTGTGTCGGCGGTTCGATTCCGTCTCGCGCCATTCTGGAGGCCTAGCGAAGTGGCTAAACGCGGCGGTCTGTAAAACCGCTCTCTCTGAGTTCGGTGGTTCGAATCCACTGGCCTCCATTAAATAGGGATATCGTATAAAGGTAGTACATCGGTCTCCAAAACCGCTAGTGTGGGTTCAATTCCTACTATCCCTGTTTTTAATATTATGGCGGAATTGGTGAAGTGGTTAACACACCGGTTTGTGGATCCGGCATGCGTGGGTTCGATCCCCACATTCCGCCCTAACATTGGGATATAGCCAAGCGGTAAGGCAATGGACTTTGACTTCATCATGCGTTGGTTCGAATCCAACTATCCCAATTTGTTAATGATCAGAGGTTGGCGGTGTAGCCAAGTGGTAAGGCACGGGTCTGCAAAACCCTAATCATCGGTTCAAATCCGATCACCGCCTTCGCCTGAATTTCCTGATTAATTTCATTTATGGCGGTGTGGCGGAATTGGCAGACGCGTCAGACTCAAAATCTGGTGTCCCCTGGGACGTATCGGTTCGACCCCGATCACCGCTATTTATTCAGACATTCTGGCAAAAAGACGTGAGTTAATTCTCACGTCTTTTTTTTATCCAAAATTGCAACTCCTTTCTACTAACTTTATAATGTTCTTTAATGGAGGTATTTTTATATGAATATTGGGTTATTTACCGATACTTATTTTCCTCAGCTTTCTGGGGTCGCAACTTCAATTCAAACTTTAAAAAATTCTCTTGAAGCAGATGGACATTCTGTCTTCATTTTTACTACAACTGATCCTCATTTAGGAAAAGGGACTATTGAGCCAAATATTTTCAGAGTTAGTAGTGTACCTTTTGTCTCTTTTACGGATAGAAGAATTGCAGTTAGAGGTTTATTTCAGGCAACGAAAATTGCTAAGGAAGTAAAATTAGACATTGTGCATACTCAAACCGAGTTTGCAATGGGTATGATTGGAAAATATGTTGCGCATTCGTTAGATATTCCTGCTATTCATACTTACCATACTATGTATGAAGATTACTTACATTATGTATTAAATGGACATCTATTAAAGCCGTATCACGTTAAACAAATTACGAAGGCCTATCTCCATAAGATGGATGGAGTGGTTGCACCAAGTCAGCGTGTAAAAGAAACATTGAGGCGATATGGAGTTACAATTCCAATGCGTATTATTCCAACAGGAGTTGATTTAACAGCTATCAATGAAAATCCCCGTCGAGATGTCCGGAAGGAATTGGGGCTTAGTTCAAAAGATAAAGTTATTCTCACGCTAAGTAGGGTAGCAGCTGAAAAGAAAATAGACCAGATTTTAGATGTTTTACCTGAAATTTTAGAAAAAGAGCCTAACGTAAAGTTTGTAATTGCCGGCGATGGTCCTGATGTACATCCATTAAAAGATCAAGTTGCTCGACTTTCTTTAGAAGACTATGTAACTTTCGCAGGTAGTGTTGAACACAGTGATGTTGGAAATTATTATCGTATGGCCGACTTATTCGTATCCGCAAGTGATACTGAAACGCAAGGTTTAACCTATATTGAGGCATTAGCCGCTGGAACAAAAAGTGTAGTGTACAGTACCGATTACACGGAGAATGTTTTTGATAATAAGGAGTTAGGCTGCACCTTTAAAACAAAGGATGAGATGAAAAATGAGATTCTTGATTATTTAAAAGAAGATCGATTTACCATTCCTGAAAATATAAAGAAAAATAAATTGGTAGATGTATCAGCAGCTACTTTTGCACATAAAACAGAAGATTTTTATCAAGATGCAATTCAAAATAAACGAACAACTGAGGTAAATTATGATTAGAATTAATATGTTTTCCCAGGCTGATTCAGTTCAGGGACAGGGTGTGGGATCTGCGTATAGAGAGCTAGTGCGCTTACTTAGGTCCCGCTTAGTAGAAGATTTTTATGTAACTATTAATAAATATGGAGCAAGCGATCTAACGCATTACCATACTATAAATCCTACATATTTTGCTAATAGTTTTTTACCTAGTCGTGGAAGAAAAATTGGATATGTGCATTTTCTGCCGGAAACATTAGAAGGATCTGTTAAGCTCCCTGAACCAGCAAAAAGTATCTTCTATAAGTACGTTATTGATTTTTATAAAAGAATGGATCAGATAGTAGTAGTTAATCCAATCTTTATTGATAAATTAGTGAAGTACGGAATCAGCAAAGACAAAGTAAAATACATTCCTAATTTTGTAGCAAAAAGTGAATTTTATGAGCAAAGTCAAGTACAAAAAAACGCCTTTAGGAATAAATTGCATATTCCGTTAGATAAGTTTGTAATTGTCGGAGATGGACAAGTTCAAGAAAGAAAAGGTGTGGATGACTTTGCGAAGTTAGCAGAAGCCAATCCAGATGTTCAATTTATTTGGGCTGGTGGATTCTCATTCGGTAAAATGACAGATGGATATGCTCATTTTAAGAAGTTAATTGATGATCCTCCAAAAAATTTGAAATTTACTGGTATTGTGCCACGAGAAGAATTAGTTAGCTATTTAAACATTGCTGACTTATTTTTACTCCCATCTTTCGATGAATTATTTCCAATGTCAGTTTTAGAAGCTTTTTCATGTAATACTCCTGTTTTATTACGTGATTTGGATTTATATCAAGCTATTATTGACGGGTATTATATGAAAGGCAAGGATTTTACTGAGTTAAACGCTCAAATTAAATCCGTAGTATCATATCCTGAAAAATTAAAGAAGTATCAAGATTTATCTGCTCAAGCCAGTCAAGAATATTCTGAAGACCATCTTGCTAAAATATGGCATGACTTTTACATGGAACAATATGAAATTGGTAGAAAGTTAGGACAAATCAAATAATGAACAAAAAACATTTTATAGGGATGCTGATTGTTCTTTTAATTAGTGGCTTTGTTATTTGGCAAGAATTACGGAAAACACCAATTAAGGCATTATGGGGAGCAAGTAAAAAATTAAATTTAACTTTCTTGCTGTTAGTTTTATTGGTAATGGTTTTGTCGTATGTCTGTGAAGCTGCTATTATTTGGATTTTAGAGCATAAAAAGGGAGATCCACATCGCTCGGCATGGTCTTTTTTCAGAATTCCAATTATTCAAGCTTTATTTAATGCGATAACACCCCTGTCTACAGGTGGTCAACCTTCTCAGTTAGTAGCCATGATTCAGATGGGAATAGAAGGTGGACGGGCGACATCTATTCTGTTAATGAAATTTATAATTTATCAAATTTGCGTTTTATTTGCGTACGTATCGACAATTATTTTTGGTTTTCATATGGTAGTAGCCAAATTTTCAGGATTAGCCTTGTTTATTTTAATTGGTTTTATTCTTCATGTAAGTTCCATAATTTTTCTATTAGCAATTATGTTTGCATATCGATGGACAAAAAATATTACTAATTGGGTCATGGATTTACTGGAAAAATTTATGAATAAAAATACTGTTGAAAAATGGCGTAAGAATACGATGGAGAAAATTGAAACTTTTTATGCAGAAGGACAGAACTTAAAACGTGAAAAGAAAAAATTATTAGGTGCCAGTATTTTGACTATTGGTCAACTTCTATGTTTCTATTCAATTCCGTACTTGATCTTGTTAGCATTAAATTTAACACCTTCTTGGCTAGACGTTACGCAGATGAACATTATGATTATCATGTTTATGGCAATTGTTCCAATTCCAGGAGCATCTGGTGGAGCAGAATTTAGTTTTCAGACATTGTTTTCTACTTTTATTCATTCAAATATTTTGTTGACTCTAGGGATGTTCTTATGGCGTTTTACTACCTACTTTTTTGGAATAATTTTAGGAATATTCGGTTGGCTCTTTAAGCCCAAGAAAGTAAAAAGTCATTAAAATTCCTTAAATTTGCTATTTTAATTTATCAAAACCATTTTTTAGTAGTAATATCATGAAAGAACAAAGTTGAGGAGGACTTAGATGGGACGCCTAAAAGCATCATATAATTGGTTAACTAAAACTAAATTAGGCTTTTTCACTGTAGTTGTTGTATTTTTTTGGATAAAAACATATTTAACCTATATAACAAAGTTTAATTTAGGTGTAGTGGGCTCAATGCAAAATTTTTTGCTACTGATAAATCCACTGCCAACTGCTATTTTATTAATTGGAATTGGTTTATTTTTTAAGGGTAGGAAATCCTACTGGATTATGGTCATAATTGATTTTCTTTTATCTCTTTGGCTATTTTCAAATATATTATATTATCGAGAATTCTCTGATTTTTTATCTACTTCTATCATTAAAACGTCCGGATCTACTTCTGATAATTTAGGAAAAAGTATTGCGGGCATCACAAAAGGAACAGATTTTTTAGTATTTTTAGATGTAGTTATTATTGTTCTACTAATAGCTTTTAAAGTTTTTAAAATTGATGTTCGACGTCTAAAATTAAAGGTTTCACTTTTAATTGAAGGCTTAGCTGTAGTATTGATTGGTACTAATTTAACTATGGCACAAAAGGATCGTTCTGGTTTATTGACTAGAACTTTTGATAATAACTATATTGTTAAATATTTAGGATTAAATGCTTTTGCAGTGTATGACGGAGTAAAAACTGCTCAAAATAATGCAATTATGGCTAAAGCAAACCATAGTGATCTAAAAACTGTTCAGTCGTATATCAAGAAAAATTATATTGCCCCTAATCCGGAATATTATGGCGTGGCAAAGAATAAGAATGTATTGGTAATCCACTTAGAGAGTTTCCAGCAATTTTTAATTGATTATAAGTGGCATGGAAAAGAAGTTACACCTAACTTGAATAAGTTATATCATGCTAATGATACTATTAGTTTTGATAATTTCTTTAATCAAGTAGGACAGGGTAAGACTTCCGATGCTGAAATGATGCTAGAAAACTCTATTTTTGGTTTACAATCAGGATCTGCTATGTCAAGTTATGGAACATCTAACACTTTTGAAAGTGCTCCAGCTATACTAGGTCAAAAGGCTGGCTACACTAGTGCAGTTATGCATGGTGGGGCAGGTTCATTCTGGAATCGTGATAATGCTTATAAGTCTTTTGGCTACAATTATTTCATGCCTTTATCTTATTATCAAAATAAAAAAGGATATTACTTAGGATATGGAATTAAGGATAAGCTTTTCTTTGATCAGTCGATTAAATATATGGAGCATTTACCACAGCCATTTTATTTAAAGATGATTACGGTAACGAACCACTATCCATATGATTTAGATAAGAAAAATCAATCCATTGATAAAACTGATACTGGTGATAAAACAGTAGATGGATATGTTCAAACTGCTCATTATCTTGACCAAGCAATTGGAGAATTGATGAGCTATCTGAAGAAATCTGGTTTAGAGAAGAATACTCTAATTATGCTTTATGGAGATCACTACGGAATTTCTGGAAATCATCATAAGGCGTCTGCCCAATTATTGGATAAAGATAGCTTTAATAATTTTGATAATCTCCAATTCCAACGGGTACCATTAATGTTCCACATGCCTGGACTTAAGGGTGGTATTAATCATACCTATGGTGGCGAGATTGACGTTAGACCAACTTTATTTAATTTATTAGGAATTAATGACCAAAATATGATTCAGTTTGGACATAGTCTTTTGGCTAAAAATGCTCCACAAATTGTTGCCCAGCGAAATGGTGACTTTATTACTCCAAAATATAGTAAAGTGGAAGGAAGTTATTACTACACGCAATCAGGAAAGCGAATAACTCATCCAAGCAAGAAAGTAAAGGCCCAATTAGCATCCATTTCTAATACAGTAACGACCGAGCTCTCCTTATCAGACCGAGTAATTACAGGAAATCTTTTGCGCTTCTATAAGCCAGATGGATTTGAATATGTGAAGAGAAAAAATTATTCATATAAGAAATCTGATTCGTTAAAACGATTGAAAAAGGCTGAGAAGAAGAGTAAGAATAGTGTCTGGTATCGGAATGGTAAAAAGACAACTCAAAGTGATTTCAAGACAGATGCCCCAGAATTGAAAAAATAATTAAAAATTGTGTTAAGTGATTATACTTAACACAATTTTTTTATATCCGAATTTTACAGCTTAAATCTCAATTAAAAT